>NZ_JBNFNZ010000313.1:0-2948 GCF_057364525.1 Aeromicrobium sp. PFPM2_SD2 | reverse complement strand
CCCGGGCGGCAGGACGAGGTGCGGCGGGACCGTCCGGAACCCAGTCAGGCCGTCCACGAGCAGCGCGGTCAGCCCGCCGAGCGCCGCCGTCGGTCCGGTGGACGCCAGCGCGACCCGCAGGAGCTCGTCGGCCCCGAGCGGACCGTTGTGCGTCACCACCACGCCACGGCACGGGGACTGCCACAGCCCTCGGGCCAGCCGATGACGGACGGCCGGACGTCCCCAGCGGGCGTGGGCCTCGGCGGTGCGCAGGACGTCGGTCATCCCGCGACCCTGCCCCCGCCTGCTCGTCCGCCGCCCGTCGTCGTCCACAACCGGATGGGGCGCGACGCACCTTCCTGCGTCCGGGCGGTCCCGGCGACCCGAACGCATGAAGATGCGTGCCCGCCACGACCCGAACGCATGAAGATGCGTCCACCTGCCGGGATTACCGGCCGGGCGGGACGAGCGCCTACGCTGGGAGGCATGTCCGTCGAGTCCGTGTTCCCCCGCCTCGAGCCCCTCCTGCCGAGCATCAGCAAGCCGATCCAGTACGTCGGCGGCGAGCTGAACAGCACCGTCAAGGAGTGGGACTCCGCGCAGGTGCGGTGGGCCCTCATGTACCCCGACGCGTACGAGGTCGGCCTGCCCAACCAGGGCGTCCAGATCCTCTACGAGATCCTCAACGAGCGTGACTGGATCCTGGCCGAGCGCACCTACGCCGTCCTGCCCGACATGGAGCAGGTCATGCGCACCCACGGCATCCCGCAGTTCACCGTCGACAGCCACCGTCCGGTCGCCGCGTTCGACGTGCTGGGCCTGAGCTTCTCCACCGAGCTCGGCTACACCAACATGCTCACCGCGCTCGACCTCGCGGGCGTCCCGCTCCACAGCGCCGACCGCACCGACGAGCACCCGATCGTCCTCGCCGGCGGCCACAGCGCCTTCAACCCCGAGCCGGTCGCCGACTTCCTGGACGCCGCCGTGCTGGGCGACGGCGAGGAGATCGTCCTGGCCATCAGCGACGTCTCCGCGAGTGGAAGGCCGAGGGCCGCCCCGGCGGACGCGACGAGGTGCTGCTGCGCCTGGCCAAGTCCGGCGGCGTCTACGTGCCCCGCTTCTACGACGTCACGTACCTGCCCGACGGCCGCATCGAGAAGGTCGTGCCGAACCGTCCCGGCGTGCCGTGGAAGGTCGCCAAGCACACGCTCATGGACCTGGACGCGTGGCCGTACCCCAAGAACCCGCTCGTGCCGCTGGCCGAGACCGTCCACGAGCGGTTCAGCGTCGAGATCTTCCGCGGCTGCACGCGCGGCTGCCGCTTCTGCCAGGCCGGCATGATCACCCGCCCGGTGCGCGAGCGCTCGCTGCAGGGCATCGGCGAGATGGTGCAGAACGGCCTGGACAAGACCGGCCTGGACGAGGTCGGACTGCTCAGCCTCTCCAGCGCCGACCACACCGAGATCGGCGAGCTCGCCACCCAGCTGGCCGACCGCTACGAGGGCTCCAACACGTCGCTGAGCCTGCCGAGCACGCGCGTGGACGCCTTCAACATCACGCTGGCCAACGAGTTCAGCCGCAACGGCCGTCGCTCCGGCCTGACGTTCGCGCCGAGGCGGCAGCGAGCGCCTGCGCAAGGTCATCAACAAGATGGTGACCGAGGAGGACCTCATCCGGACCGTCGCCGCCGCGTACTCGCACGGCTGGCGCCAGGTGAAGCTGTACTTCATGTGCGGCCTGCCGACCGAGACCGACGAGGACGTCCTGCAGATCGGCGAGCTGGCCAAGAAGGTCATCGAGACCGGCCGCGAGGTGTCCGGCCGCAAGGACATCCGCTGCACCGTGTCCATCGGCGGCTTCGTGCCCAAGCCGCACACGCCGTTCCAGTGGGCCGCCCAGCTCGACCACGAGACCACCGACGAGCGCCTGCGCAAGCTCCGCGCCTCGGTGCAGTCGGACAAGAAGTTCGGCCGCGCGATCGGCTTCCGCTACCACGACGGGAAGCCGGGCACGATCGAGGGACTGCTGTCGCGCGGCGACCGCCGGGTCGGCAAGGTCGTCGAGGCCGTCTGGCGCGACGGCGGCCGCTTCGACGGCTGGAGCGAGCACTTCAGCTTCGAGCGCTGGTCCGAGCAGGCCGCGCTGGCCCTGGCCGGCACGGGCGTCGACCTGGACTGGTACACGACCCGCGAGCGCGACTACGACGAGGTGCTCCCGTGGGACCACCTCGACTCGGGCCTGGACCGCGACTGGCTGTGGGAGGACTGGCAGGACGCGCTCAACGCCGACGACTCGGTCGAGGTCGAGGACTGCCGCTGGACGCCCTGCTACGACTGCGGCGTCTGCCCGGCCATGGACACCGACATCCAGATCGGCCCCACGGGCAAGAAGCTGCTCCCGCTCAGCGTGGTCTGAGTCGCGGTCCCCGGGCGTCCTAGGACGTCCGGGACCGGATCTGAGGTAGCCCCGGCGCGCGTCTAGGACGCTTGCCCGATGTGGCCGGGGTGCCTCAGCGACGAGATTGAAGGTGTTCCGAAGGAGGACACCATGTACACCGATCTCTTCGCCCTCAACCAGGCCGCCGAGCGCGAGCGCGAGCTGGCCATGCTCCTCGAGCGCCGCCGGACGGTGGCCGAGCGCAACGGCACCGGCACCCGCCGCCGGACGCACCGCCGCCCGTTCCTGTCGTTCCGTCGGCGCGCGGTGGCACACTGAGCGCCGTGCTGCCCGGTGTCTCGTCCGTCCTGGTCGGACGCCAGGCTGCGCTCGGCACCCTCACCGACGCCCTCGAGGCCAGCCGCGAGCGGCTCCGCGCCGTCGTGGTCTCCGGCGAGGCCGGCATCGGCAAGTCCCGTCTCGTCGACGAGCTGTGCCGCCGCGCCGGCGACCGGCACGTCCTGCGCGGCCAGTGCGTCGACTTCGGCGGTGACTCGCTGCCCTACGCGGCGCTCGGCGACGTGGCCCGGCAG
>NZ_JBNFNZ010000312.1:0-2949 GCF_057364525.1 Aeromicrobium sp. PFPM2_SD2 | reverse complement strand
GTCGCGCAGCGGCTCGGGCCAGCCGCGCCAGTCCGCGCCGAGCTCCTCGGCGAGGGCGCAGTACGTCGCGAAGTCGCGCAGGGACGCGTCCGGCTCGACCCGCTCGGCGAAGCGCCACAGCCGCTCCAGCGCCTCCAGCTTGGCGTCCCAGACCGCGTCGTAGTCGACGAGCTCGGGCTCGGCCTCCGGAGCGAGGGTGAGCACCTGCTCGCGGGTGGACGCGTCCGCGGCCGCGTAGGCGGCCGTCTCGGTCACGCGCAGGTACAGCGGGTTGGCGAAGCGGCGGCTGGCCGGCGAGTAGGGCGAGCGCTCGACCGGGTGGGCCGGCGCGACGGCCTGCACCGGGTTCACCAGCAGCACGCCGGCGCCTGCTCGGACGCCGCCCGGCGCGCGAACGCGGCCAGGTCGGCGAAGTCGCCCATGCCCCACGACTCGCGCGAGTGCATCGAGTACAGCTGCAGCATCCAGCCCCAGGTCAGCGGCACCTCCGGCATCCGGTCGGGCACCACGAGCAGGTGGGCGGACTCCTCCCCCGCGCGCAGGCGGTGGTACCCGAGCGGGACCTCGGCCGGCAGGAGGCCGCGGACCTCGAGCGTGCCGCCGTCCTCGAGCTCGACGACGCGTCGACGCCCAGGTCGCGCTGCTCGCCCTGGCGCACCACGAGCGTCGGGGGCAGCGTGCGCGACTCCCCCTCCGCGCGGACCTGCTCGAGGGCGGACTCCACCGCCGCCCGCGCTGGACGCGTCCACGCCGAGCTTGGCCAGGAACCCGCACCACCACGTCCGCGTCGACGTCGCGCGCTCGCCGTCGCCGCCGAGGTACCAGGTCGCGACGCCGTGGGCCGCGGCCAGCTCGTGGAGCGAGGACGGGACGCTCATCGCGGCGGACGCGGCTCGTGGCCGGGACGCCCGGCCGTGCGGCGCTGCTGCTTCAGCCCGGCCTCGTGCAGGTGACGGACGCCCTGGGCCAGCTGGTCGCGGGCGTCCTGCTCGGCCTGCTTGAAGGCGGCGTAGTAGCCGTCGTCGAACTCCTCCACGACCTGGAAGGTCCAGCGTCCGTCGAGCACGTTGCGGCCGACGACCTCGGACTCGAGCCGGTCGGCGACGTCGTCGTGACCCGCCTTGCGCAGCAGGTCCACGCCCTCCCCGAGCGTGAAGTCGGCGGTGCCCATGAGGCGGTGGAACGTGTACAGGTGGCCGCGGGCGATCTCGATGGCCTCGAGCGCCTCGCTCACCTTGCCCAGCGCCTCGACGGTCGCGTCGTCGACGCCCTCGGGACGCTCGCGGATGGGGGTCTCGTCAGGCTCGTCGGTCATGGCTCAGTGGTACCCCGGGGCCCGCGCGGACGCACCTCGGCCCGACGCCCCAGTCGTCCAGGATGCGAGACGCAGCGTCCGCACATCGGACACCCCGGTCGAAAAGCCCCGGAATCGCGGTGCTAGCGTGATCGCGCCCGACGACCGTGCCGGGCCTCACACGTCCGACTCTCGGGAGATACCCATGTCCGCGTCCGCCACCGGCACCGCCGCACCACCGGTCAACTCGCGTCGCAAGGTCGTCCTGGCCAGCCTCATCGGCACGACGATCGAGTTCTACGACTTCTACGTCTACGCGACCGCGGCCGTGCTCGTCTTCCCGCACCTGTTCTTCCCCGAGGGCAACGACACGACGGCGCTGCTCGCCTCGTTCGCCGTCTTCGGCGCGGCGATGGTCGCCCGCCCGCTCGGCGCGATCTTCTTCGGCCACCTCGGTGACCGCACCGGCCGCAAGACGACGCTCGTCGCGGCGCTGCTGACGATGGGCGTCGCGACGTTCCTCATCGGCGTCCTGCCCACCTACGCCGCTGTCGGCTGGTTCGCCCCGCTGCTGCTGGTGCTGATGCGCCTGGCCCAGGGCTTCGCGCTGGGCGGCGAGTGGAGCGGTGCCGCCCTGGTCGCCACCGAGAACGCGCCCGAGGGCAAGCGGGCCTGGTACGGCACCTTCCCGCAGCTCGGCGCCCCGCTCGGCTTCATCATCGCCAACGGCCTGTTCCTGCTCATCACCGTCTGGATGCCCTCGGACGACCCGAGCCGCCCGTCGGACACGTTCCTGGACTGGGGCTGGCGCCTGCCGTTCCTGTTCAGCGCCGTCATGGTCGCCGTCGGCCTGTGGGTGCGCCTGAGCCTGGTCGAGAGCCCCGCCTTCACCCGCACCGTCGAGACCGGCCAGGTGCAGAAGCTGCCGCTGGCCGCGACCGTCCGCGGCTACTGGCGCGAGCTGGTGCTGGGCACGTTCTACATGCTGGCCACGTACGTGCTCTTCTACCTGATGACGACGTTCTCGCTGAGCTACGGCCGCGCCGCGACGGACGCCGAGAACCCCGGCCTGGGCTACTCGTACAACACGTTCGTGCTCATGATGATCGCCGGCGTGGTGTTCTTCGGGATCTTCACGCTGGTCTCCGGCCCGCTCGCCGACCGCTGGGGCCGGCGCCGGACGCTCATGGTCGTCACCGCGCTCATCATCGTCTTCGGCCTGGTCTGGGTGCCGCTGCTGGACGCCGGCGACGTGGGCGTCATGGCCTTCCTGATCATCGGCTTCACCCTCATGGGCTCGACGTTCGGACCGATGGGCGCGCTGCTGCCCGAGCTCTTCCCGACCGCGGTGCGCTACACCGGCTCGGGCATCTCCTACAACGTCAGCTCGATCCTCGGCGCGGCCGTCGCCCCGTTCATCGCCGTCTGGCTGTGGGACCTGGGCGAGGGCAGCCCGTTCTGGGTCGGCGTCTACCTGTCGTCCATGGCCGTGCTGACGCTCGTCGCGCTCGCCCTGGGCAAGGAGACGCGCGACCTCGACATCCAGCGCTGACGCCCGACGCACGAGGGCCCCGCACCGGTCGGTGCGGGGCCCTCGTGCGTCCCGGTTGGGGGTCACGGCCGGACGCGCGCACGGCGCCGCACCCGAGAGGCGG
>NZ_JBNFNZ010000311.1:0-2951 GCF_057364525.1 Aeromicrobium sp. PFPM2_SD2 | reverse complement strand
TCGGACGCCCGGGCCAGGTCGCCGGCCGTCAGCGAGACGCCCCAGGCGCTGACCAGCAGCACGGCCGGCACGATCGCGGCGGTGCGCTGCCACCGCGGCAGGTGATGAATGTCCACAGCTCCCTCTCCGCGCCCGCGCCCCCCGCGCGTGCGTCCTGACCCCCGCTGACGTGGGCCACGTCACACCAGGCTCGCAAAGGAGAACGAACCGGGCAAGTCAGGGTTACGCGCGAGTACGACCGCGGGCGAGCCGTCACCAGGCGTCGGGGACAATGGGACCCGTGAGCCCGCAGCAAGCATCCGCCGACCTGTTCGCCCGCGCCCGTGCCGTCTCGCCCGGCGGCGTCAACTCCCCGGTGCGCGCCTTCCGTGCCGTCGGCGGCCAGCCGCGCTTCATGGCGTCGGCCCGCGGCCCGTACCTGACCGACGTCGACGGCAACGAGTACGTCGACCTCGTCGCGTCCTGGGGCCCGATGCTGCTGGGCCACGCCCACCCCGAGGTGATCGCGGCCGTCGCCGACGCCGCCGGTCGCGGGACGTCGTTCGGCACGCCCAGCGAGCCGGAGGTGCTGCTGGCCGAGGAGATCGTGGCCCGCACCCCGGTGGAGATGGTGCGCCTGGTCAGCTCGGGCACCGAGGCCACGATGTCGGCCATCCGCCTGGCCCGCGGCTTCACCGGCCGTGACGTCGTCGTCAAGTTCTCCGGCTGCTACCACGGCCACGTCGACTCGCTGCTCGCCGACGCCGGCTCGGGCCTGGCCACGTTCGCCGTGCCGGGCACGCCGGGCGTCCCCGAGGCGGTCACCGCCGGCACGATCGTGCTGCCCTACAACGACCGCGAGGCCGTGACGGCCGCGTTCGCCGAGCACGGCGACCGCATCGCGTGCGTCATCACCGAGGCCGCCGCCGGCAACATGGGCGCCGTCCCGCCGCTGCCGGGCTTCAACCGCTTCCTGTCCGAGACCTGCCGGGCGCACGGCGCGCTGTTCATCAGCGACGAGGTCATGACCGGCTTCCGGGTCAGCCGCAGCGGCCAGTGGGGCCGCGACGGCGCTGTCGAGGGCTGGGCGCCGGACCTGCTGACGTTCGGCAAGGTCATGGGCGGCGGCTTCCCGGCCGCGGCGTTCGGCGGCCGCCGCGACGTCATGGAGCAGCTGTCGCCGACCGGGCCGGTCTACCAGGCCGGCACGCTGTCGGGGAACCCCGTCGCCGCCACCGCGGGCCTGACGACGCTGCGCCTGGCCACCGACGAGGTCTACGCCCACGTCGACGCCACCGCCGAGCGGCTGCAGGCGCTCGTCTCGGACGCGCTGACGGCCGAGGGCGTCGCCCACCACGTCCAGGGCGCCGGCAACCTGTTCAGCGTCTTCTGGGGCGTCACCGAGCAGGTGAACGACTACGCCGCGGCCCAGGCGCAGGAGGGCTGGCGCTACCGCGCGTTCTTCCACGCGATGCTCGACGCCGGCGTGCACCTGCCGCCGAGCGCGTTCGAGGCCTGGTTCCTGTCGGCGGCCCACGACGAGGACGCGGTCTCTAGGATTGCCGAGGCGCTCCCTGCCGCCGCCCGAGCCGCCGCCCGAGCAACCCCGGAGGACTGACGATGAGCGAGCGCACGATCGTGCACCTGATGCGCCACGGCGAGGTGCACAACCCCGAGGGCGTCCTCTACGGCCGGCTGCCGGAGTACTTCCTGTCCGAGCTGGGCCACCAGATGGCCGCGGCCGCCGCGGACCACCTGTCCAAGAACGAGATCGTCCACCTGGTCGCGTCCCCGCTGGAGCGGGCGCAGCAGACCGCCGAACCGCTGTCGAAGCTGCTCGAGGTGCCGATCACGACCGACGAGCGGGTCATCGAGGCGGGCAACAAGTTCGAGGGCCGCACCGTCGGCGTCGGGCCCAAGGCGTTCCTGAGCCCGCGCAACTGGCCGCTGCTTCGCAACCCGTTCACGCCCTCGTGGGGCGAGCCGTACGTCGAGATCGAGGCGCGCATGCGGGCCGCGATCGCCGACGCCCGCGAGGCCGCCCGCGGCCACGAGGCGGTCATCGTGTCGCACCAGCTGCCGGTGTGGGTCGCGCGCCTGTCGTACGAGAAGCGCCGCTTCGCCCACGACCCGCGCAACCGCCAGTGCTCGCTGGCCAGCCTCACCAGCCTGACCTTCGACGGCGACGAGTACGTCGGCTTCACCTACGCCGAGCCGGCCGCCCACCTCGTCCCGGAGGTCCTCAAGGGCAAGTTCGTCGGCGGAGCGTGACGACCCCGCTGCCATGAACGTCCTTCCTCGACGCGCCCGCGGCGTCCTCGCCGTCGTGCTGTGCTCCCTCGTCCTGACCGCGTGCGGCGGCGCGGACGGCACCGACGGCACCCGTGGCGGCTACATCTCCGGTGACGGCACCTACACCGTCGTCGACGCGGCCGACCGCAAGGACGCCCCGGCGCTGGAGGGCGAGGACCTGCACGGCGACCCGCTCTCGCTGGAGCAGTTCGCCGGCGAGGTCGTCGTCGTCAACGTCTGGGGCTCGTGGTGCCCGCCGTGCCGCGCCGAGGAGCCGATCCTCAGCGCCGTGGCCGCCGACCTGGCCGACGACGGGGTCCAGTTCGTCGGCATCGCCACCCGCGACGTCGCCGGCGCCCGCGCGTTCGAGCGCGCCCGCGACGTCCCGTACCCGAGCTTCGCCGACGACGCCGGCACCTACGCCGTCCAGTTCGCCGACAGCCTGCCCACCATGGCGACGCCGACCACGTGGATCATCGACGCCGACGGCAAGGTCGCCGTCCGCTACCTCGGCCCGTTCACGAGCGAGGCGACGCTGCGCGGCCTCATCGAGGACGTGCAGGGGTCCGCGTCGTGATCGCCGGCATCGGCGAGACCGTCGTCGACGGCTCGCTCGTCCTCGCCCTGCCGCTCGCCCTGGCCGCGGGCCTGCTGTCGTTCTTCTCCCCGTGCGTCGTGCC
>NZ_JBNFNZ010000310.1:0-2997 GCF_057364525.1 Aeromicrobium sp. PFPM2_SD2 | reverse complement strand
GCCGCGACGACGAGGTCGCAGGCCAGCGCGACCTCGAGCGCCCAGGTGAGCGTCAGCCCGTGGGCGGCGAAGACCGTCGGCACCGGCAGCGCGGCGACGCGCAGCGGCAGCTCGATCATGCGGTCGTACAGCGCCTGGGTGGCTTCCTTGGTCGGCTGGGCGTGGAACTCCGCGACGTCCACGCCGCCGGAGACGACCCGGCCGCGGGCGCGCACCACGAGCACGCGCGGCAGGTCGGCCTCGACCTCGTCCAGCGCGGCGTCGAAGGCGTCGTGCAGGGCCCGCGAGTACAGGTTGACCGGCGGCTCCTCGACGGTCAGGACGGCGACGCCGCCCTCGCGCGTCACCGTGACGCTCACCGCTGCAGCCCGTCGACGTCGATCTCCTCGTCGTGGACGACCTCGACGTGCGGCTCGTGCGGCACGACCTCGTCGCCGTCGGGCTCGTCGGCCGGGTCCGGGACGTCGTCGTCGGCCGGGGCCGAGCGCTGCAGCTCGTCGGCGGTGGCGTCGTCGGGCACCTCGGGGGTGTCGTCGAGGCCCGGCGGCACGTAGGAGCCGCCCTGGTCGCGGGTCGCCTGGCGCAGCACGTACGCACCCACCCCCACCAGGACGAGCAGGAGCAGACGGCGGCGGCGCGGCGAGCGGGACGTGGACATGGGGACACCGTAGCGAGCCGGCGGGCCCGCGGCTCGGCGCCGCCGTGCCCGGCTGGGCGTGCATGGGAGGATGGAGCCCCATCGCAGAGAGGACCCCCGTGGCCGAGCAGCTGATCGCGACCTTCAAGACCAACCACGGCGACATCGTCGTCGAGCTCTTCCCGAACCACGCCCCCGTCACCGTCGAGAACTTCGTCGGCCTGGCCGAGGGCACCAAGGAGTGGCGCGACCCCGCCACCGGCGAGACCCGCACGAGCCCGCTGTACGAGAACCTCGAGTTCCACCGCATCATCGCCGACTTCATGCTGCAGGGCGGCGACCCGATCGGGAACGGCACCGGTGGCCCCGGCTACCAGTTCCAGGACGAGTTCCACCCCGAGCTGCAGTTCGACCGTCCCTACCTGCTCGCCATGGCCAACGCCGGACCGGGCACCAACGGCTCGCAGTTCTTCATCACGCTGGTCCCCACCGCGTGGCTGAACCGCAAGCACACGATCTTCGGCGAGGTCGTCGACGACGCCAGCCGCCAGGTCGTGGACGCCATCGGCGCGGTCAAGACCGACCGCTTCGACCGTCCGACCGAGCCGGTCGTCCTGCAGAAGATCGAGATCGAGCGACGATGAGCCAGCCGGCCGAGCCCTCGGGCTCGACCTGCTACCGGCACCCCGAGCGGGAGGCGTACATCTCCTGCCAGCGGTGCGGACGCACGATCTGCCCCGCGTGCATGCGCGAGGCGTCGGTGGGCTTCCAGTGCCCCGAGTGCGTGGCCGAGGGCAACCGCACCGTCCGCCGTCCTCGGACGATGGCGGGCGGGGCGGTCGCCGCGCGCGAGAGCACCGTCACCCTGGTGATGATCGCGCTCAACGTGCTGGCGTTCGTCGGCACCGCGGCGACCGGCGGCGACAACGGCACGCTCAACCAGTGGGGCGCCATGCTGAGCGTCTCGTCGTTCTCGCCCGAGAGCGGCGAGCTGCTGACCGGCGTGGCCCAGGGCGCCTGGTGGCGTCCGGTCACGTCGGCCTTCCTGCACTTCGGCGTGCTGCACCTGCTGCTGAACATGTACGCGCTGTACCTGTTCGGCCCGATGGTCGAGCGCTCGCTGGGCACGCTGCGGTACGTGCTGACGTACCTGACCCTCGCGGTCGGCTCGTCGGTGGTCGTCTACTGGCTCTCGCCCGAGCACGCGCTGACCGCCGGTGCGTCCGGTGTCGTGTTCGGCCTGTTCGGCTTCGCCCTCGTCCTGCTGCTCAAGCTCGGCGAGGACGTCCGCGGCCTGCTCGTGCTGCTGGCGATCAACGTCTTCTTCAGCCTGCAGGGCGGCGTCAGCTGGCAGGGCCACCTGGGCGGCTTCGTCACCGGGCTGGTGCTCGCCGGCGTGCTGGCGCTCGCGCCGCGGCGCGTGCGCCCGGCCGCCTACTGGGTGGCGCTGGCGCTGGTGTGGGCGGCGTGCGCGATCGGGCTGGTGGCCCGCACCGCGCAGCTCACCGCGTAGCTCCCTCCCCAGGTCCGTCCCCAGGTGTGAATGACACCGGTGTCATTACCCACAGGCTCGTCCACACCTGGGCATAACCACACCGGTGTCATTCGGCGGCTGTGGACGACCTGGGAACGACGACGGCGCAGGGCGGGATCCCCGCACCTGCGCCGTCGTCCGTCCGTGCGGGCGGCTCACTCCCACTTCGTGGCGAAGCCGAAGGCGGCCACGATGAAGCCCATGCCGATGACCAGGTTCCACTGGCCGAGGTCGGAGTAGACCGGGATGTCGTGCTCGGTGCCGCTGGTGACGTAGAAGACGACGATCCACAGCAGACCGACGGCGGCCGAGCCGATCATGAGCGGGGCGGCCCAGCGGTTCGGGCCCTGCTTCGGCTCGCGCCGGGCCAGCAGCACCGCGCCGACCAGCAGCAGCGCGCCGATGAGGTAGTTCCAGGCGCCGAGCGCCGTGTAGAACTCGATGTCCTTGATCCCGGGGACGCCCACGGCGTCGGACTGCGAGATCGGGTAGCCGACGATCCACAGCAGGGCGACGACGCCGAGCGCGATGGCCGCGCCGCGTCCCTCGGTGCGTCCGCGACGGGGCGTGTCGGTCGACTTCTTCTGGGCCACGGTGGGTTTCCTCTGTGCGAAGTGCGCTGGATGCTCTCGGCTACCTTAGTCGGGCGGGCCACCCGGCCCGCGCAGGCGGTGAACCAGGAGGCACACGTGGGACGACCCGCACGCGGCAGGCGCCGCCCCGGCCGCTCGTTCCCGCTCGCGTCGGTCACCATCTTCGCGCCTGTCCGGCCTGCTCTTCGCCACCGCCGCCGTCAACGCCCGCGGCTCCGACCTGCGCCCGGGCC
>NZ_JBNFNZ010000309.1:0-3000 GCF_057364525.1 Aeromicrobium sp. PFPM2_SD2 | reverse complement strand
TGCTGCGGGAGGGACGCGCCACCCTGGCCTGCTTCGACGAGGTCGCCGCGGCGCCCTGTGCGGCCCGGTGACGATCGGTGCGGTGCTCGTCACCGCCGAGACCCGCACCGCGCCCCAGGGCGTCCGCGACAGCAAGCTGCTCACGCCCGACGCCCGCCAGCGGCTCGTCCCGCGCATCCAGCGGTGGGCCACCGCCTACGCCGTCGGCCACGCGTCCTCGGCCGAGATCGACGAGCACGGCATCATCGCCGGCCTGCGCCTGGCCGGGCACCGCGCCCTCGCCGGCCTGGACGTCGAGCCCGACGCCGTCCTGCTCGACGGCAACCACGACTACCTCACGACGCCGGCCCAGTCGGGCCTGTTCGCGCCGCCGTTCGAGGTCGAGCGCGTCCCGCCGGTCACCACGATGATCAAGGCCGACATGCAGTGCGCGGCCGTCGCGGCGGCCAGCATCCTGGCCAAGACCGCGCGCGACGCGATCATGGTCGAGCTGTCGGCCGAGCACCCGCAGTACGGCTGGCACGAGAACAAGGGCTACTCGGCGCCCGACCACGTCGCCGCGCTGGCCGAGCACGGGCCCAGCCCGCACCACCGCGTCTCGTGGCGGCTGCCCGGCCTGGGCGGCGCGGACGACGTGCCGCCCGAGGCTCTGCTCGTCTGAGGGTCCCCGCCCGTACAGTTGTCGCCACCTGCCACCGAAGGAGCGTCCGTCGCATGAGTGCCGAGGACCTGGAGCGGTACGAGTCGGAGATGGAGCTCGCGCTCTACCGCGAGTACCGCGACGTCGTCGAGATCTTCAAGTACGTGGTCGAGACCGACCGCCGCTTCTACCTCTGCAACGCCGTGGACGTGAAGGTGCGCTCCGAGACGGGCGACGCGTACTTCGAGGTGACGATGAGCGACGCCTGGGTGTGGGACATCTACCGCCCCGCGCGCTTCGCCAAGAACGTCAAGGTGCTCACGTTCAAGGACGTCAACGTCGAGGAGCTCAGCAAGTCCGACTTCAAGGTCCCCACGACCTGACATGGACCTGCGCCTGAGCCCCGAGCAGGAAGCCTTCCGCTCCGTCGCCCGCGACTTCCTCGAGCGCGAGGTCGTGCCGCACCGGCGCGACTGGGACCGCGCCGAGCAGGTCGACCTCGCGCTCATCCCGAAGCTCGGCGAGCTGGGCTTCTTCGGCATGACCATCCCCGAGCGCCTCGGCGGCGTCGGCGGCGACTACGTGACCTACGCGCTGATGATGGAGGAGCTCGGGCGCGCCGACTCCGCGGTGCGCGGCATCGTGTCGGTCTCCAGCGGCCTGGTCGGCAAGCCGGTCCTCGAGCATGGCACGCCCGAGCAGCAGGAGCAGTGGCTCGGCCCGATCGCCCGCGGCGAGAAGCTGGGGTGCTTCGGCCTGACCGAGCCCGGCACGGGGTCGGACGCCGGCAGCCTGACCACGCGGGCGGTCCGCGACGGCGACGACTACGTCATCGACGGCGCCAAGATGTTCATCACCAACGGCACCTGGGCCGACGTCTGCCTGGTGTTCGCCCGGACCGGCGGACCCGGTCCGAAGGGCGTCAGCGCCTTCCTCGTGCCGACCGACACGCCCGGCTTCGAGCGGCGCGAGATCACCGGCAAGCTCGGCCTGCGCGGCCAGGCTACGGCGGAGCTCTCGTTCCAGGGCGTCCGCGTCCCGGCGTCCGCGCGGCTGGGGGAGGAGGGGCAGGGCTTCAAGATCGCCATGTCCACCCTCGACAAGGGCCGGCTCGGCATCGCCGCGTCGTGCGTCGGCATCGTGCAGGGCTGCCTGGAGGCGGTCGTCGACTACACCACCCAGCGCGAGCAGTTCGGCCGGCCGATCGCGAGCTTCCAGCTGGTCCAGGAGATCGTCGCCGACCTCAGCCTCGACGCCGACGCGGCGCGCCTGCTGGTGTGGCGCTGCGCCGACCTGGTCGACCGGGGGGAGCCGTTTGGCGTCGCCGCGTCCAAGGCCAAGCTGTTCGCCAGCGAGGCGGCGGTGCGCGCGTCCAACCAGGCGATCCAGGCCTTCGGCGGCTACGGCTACGTCGACGAGTACCCGGTGCAGAAGTACCTGCGCGACGCGCGGGTCATGACGCTGTACGAGGGCACCAGCCAGGTGCAGAAGCTGCTCATCGGCCGCGCCGAGACCGGCATCAACGCCTTCACCTGATCCACAGACCCGGCCGCGGCGCCGGGCGTCCACAGCGCGCGTCCGGTCGGCGCCGCCCGTCGCCGGCAGCGGCGAGCGTGGGCGCCATGACCTACGCACGCAACAAGGCGCTCGGCGGCTACGGCGAGCGCGTCGCGGCCGACCACCTGGTCGCCCACGGCATGGTGATCCTGGCCCGCAACTGGACCTGCCGCTACGGCGAGATCGACCTCGTCGCCCGCGACGGCTCGACGCTCGTGGTGTGCGAGGTCAAGACCCGCACGTCCGAGACGCACGGCGCACCGTTCGAGGCGGTGTCCGCCGTGAAGGCGGCGCGGCTGCGGCGCCTGGCGTCGCACTGGCTCGAGGTGCACGACCTGCACCCGCCGGCGGTGCGCATCGACGTGGTGTCCGTGCGCGTCCCGCGGCGCGGTGCCCCGTCGTCGAGCGCGTGACGGGGTGCCTGAGGCGGCCGCGACCCGCTCGGTGGCGCTCGACGGGCTGGCCGGCCGGCTCATCGAGGTCGAGGTCGACGTCAGCAGCGGGCTGCCGACGACCGTGGTCGTCGGCCTGGCCGACACGATGGTCAGCGAGGCGCGCGACCGCGTGCGCGCCGCGGTGGTCAACTCCGGCACGTCCTGGCCGGACCAGCGGGTGACGATCAACCTGGCGCCCAGCACGCTGCCCAAGACCGGCAGCCACTACGACCTGGCGATCGCGTGGCGGTCCTCGGGGCCAAGGACGTCCTGCCGATGCAGCCGCTCCGCGAAGCCGTCCTGCTCGGCGAGCTCGCCCTCGACGGACGGTTCGCGCCGTGCGCGGCGTGCTTCCGCGGCCCTCGCCGC
>NZ_JBNFNZ010000308.1:0-3006 GCF_057364525.1 Aeromicrobium sp. PFPM2_SD2 | reverse complement strand
CCTGACCCGCCGCAACACCGGCCAGGTGCCGGCGGTGCGGCAGACGCTCCGGGCGCTGCGGACGGCGGCCGAGCGGCTGGACGCCGGCCCGGCCTGAGGTCGTGCGGGTGGTGCCCCCGGCAGGATTCGAACCTGCGACACCCGCTTTAGGAGAGCGGTGCTCTATCCCCTGAGCTACGGAGGCGGGGCGGCTCCATGCTCCCACACGCGTCCCGTCCCGGAGCGGTGACCTGCGGTCGGTCCGGGCCCCCGACGCGACCCCACGCCGTCGCCGGAGCAGCCCGAGCGACCGCCGCTCGCGGCGCGGTCGGCGCCGGCGTCCTAGCGGCCGAGCAGACGACGCAGGCCGAGCCGGGTGACGAGCCGCAGCGACGTCAGCAGGGTCGAGCGCGGGATCTTCGACGAGCCCGCGGTGCGGTCCAGGAAGACGATCGGCACCTGCACGACCCGCTCGGTGAGCCGCAGCGCCCGCGTCTTCATCTCGATCTGGAAGGCGTACCCCGCGGAGCCGACCGAGGTGAGGTCCATGCGGCGCAGCAGGTCGGCGGCGTAGAGGTTGAAGCCGCCGGTGTAGTCCGAGAGGCGGTGGCCCAGCAGCAGGCGGGCGTACCAGTTGCCGCCGCGACTCAGGGCCTTGCGGTGCCAGCCCCAGTCCGGCGTCGCACCGCCCGGCACGTAGCGCGAGGCGACCACGAGGTCGGCGCCGGCGCGCGCGTGGGCGAGGAAGTCGTGGACGTACGCGGGATGGTGCGACAGGTCGGCGTCCATCTGCAGCACCGCGTCCACGTCCCCGCCGGCCAGGACGTGCTGCATGCCCTCGACGTACGCGCGGCCGAGGCCGTTCTTCTCGGCCCGCTCCAGCACGTCGACCCGCAGCCCGCGGTCGGCCAGCTCGGGGGCGAGGCCGCGCACGAGCGCGGCGGTGCCGTCGGGGGAGGAGTCGTCGACGACGAGCACCCGCAGCGCGTCGTCGGGGTGCTCGCCGGCGACCTTGGCCAGCCGGTCGAGCAGCGGGACGACGTTCTCGGCCTCCTGGTACGTGGGCACGACGACGGCGAGACGGACCATGCGGCGCGGTGCTCCTGGGGCTCGGGGTGCGGGGCCCGCCCATGCTTCCACACCGGCGCCCCGCGCGTGACCCCATCCAGGTGAACGCCGGGCGTCCGCGTGAGAACGTGGAGAGGTGACCGCCGAGCACCTCGAGCACTTCCGGCCGACCAGTCCCGTGGCCCATCCCGAGGCCGTCGTCCAGGGCGACACGTTCCGCATCACCGTCCTGACCGACGGGCTCGTGCGCCTCGAGCACGCCGCCGACGGACGCTTCGAGGACCGGGCCAGCGCCTTCGCGCTGCACCGCCGCCAGCCCGTGCCCGACTTCGAGGTGCGCGACGGCGACGTCCTGGAGGTCGTCACCCGCCGGCTGCACCTCACCTACGACCGGCGTCCGTTCAGCACGAGCGGGCTCAGCGTCCAGGTGCGCGGCGGCGTCAGCAACTACCACTCGGTGTGGCGCTACGGCGAGGACGTAGCCGACTTCGGGGGCACCGCGCGGACGCTCGACCGGGCCGACGGCGAGATCGAGCTCGAGCCCGGCGTCGTGTCGCGCTGGGGCTACGGGGTGATCGACGACTCCACGACGCCGGTGCTCACCGACGACGGCTGGGTCGAGCCGCGCGACGGGAGCCGCCAGGACGTCTACGTGTTCGCCTACGGCCTGGACCACCGCGAGGCGGTGAAGGCGCTGTACGCCGTCGCCGGCGGCCAGCCGCTGCTGCCGCGGTTCGCGCTCGGCAACTGGTGGAGCCGGTACCACGCCTACACCGCCGACGAGTACCTCGCGCTCATGGACCGCTTCGAGGCCGAGCGCGTGCCGCTGTCGGTCGCGGTGCTCGACATGGACTGGCACCACGTCGACGTCGACCCCGTGCACGGCAGCGGCTGGACCGGCTACAGCTGGAACCGCGAGCTGTTCCCCGACCCCGACGCCTTCCTGGCCGAGCTGCACCGGCGCGGCCTGCACGTGACGCTCAACGTCCACCCGGCCGACGGCGTGCGCCAGTACGAGGACGCCTACGTCGCGGTGGCCCGGGCGCTCGGCCACGACCCCGAGGCCGGGGCGCCCGTGGCCTTCGACGTCACCGACCGCGCGTTCGTCCGGGCCTACTTCGACCTGCTCCACCGCCCGCTGGAGGACCAGGGCGTCGACTTCTGGTGGATCGACTGGCAGTCCGGCCCCCACTCCCGGGTGGCCGGCCTCGACCCGCTGTGGATGCTCAACCACCTCCACTTCCTCGACAACGCCCGCGGCGGGCGCCGCCCGCTGACGTTCTCGCGCTACGCCGGCCCGGGCAGCCACCGCTACCCGGTGGGCTTCTCCGGCGACTCGGTCATCAGCTGGGCGTCGCTGGACTTCCAGCCGTACTTCACCTCGACGGCGTCCAACATCGGCTTCGGCTGGTGGAGCCACGACGTGGGCGGTCACTACGGCGGACGCCGCGACGACGAGCTCGCGACGCGGTGGGTGCAGCTCGGCGTGCTCAGCCCCATCACCCGGCTGCACTCGAGCAACAACCCGTTCAACAGCAAGGAGCCGTGGCGGTTCAACGTCGAGGCGCGCCAGGTCATGGCGTCCTGGCTGCGCCTGCGCCACCGCCTGCTGCCGTACCTGCACACGATGAACCACCGGGCCGCCCGCGACGGCGAGCCGCTCGTGCAGCCGCTGTACTGGGAGCACCCGGACGTCGAGGACGCCTACGAGCTGCGCAATCCCTACCTGTTCGGCAGCGAGCTGCTGGTCGCGCCGATCACCGCGCCGCGCGACCCGCGGACGATGCTCGGCTCGGTGACCGCCTGGATCCCGCCGGGCACCTGGGTGGACGTGCTGACCGAGCAGGTCTACGACGGCGACCGCCGGCTCGAGCTGCACCGCGACCTCGCGACCGTCCCGGTGCTGGCACGCGCCGGTGCGATCGTCCCCCTGGACGCCGACGACGCGGCCGCGCGGCG
>NZ_JBNFNZ010000307.1:0-3019 GCF_057364525.1 Aeromicrobium sp. PFPM2_SD2 | reverse complement strand
GAACGTCGTGGCGCCGGTGAAGTACGACAGCGCCGCCGGGACGGTGCGGGCGTTCGACGACGACGTCAGCGAGATGGCGAACAGGAAGTCGTTCCAGCACGAGATGAACACCAGGATCGCGCCGGCCTGGACAAGGCGCTCATGCACGGAGCCACCCTGCGCGAGCGCTCCCCGGACTCGCCGCTGACCGCTGCGCTGGGCACGCTCGCCCGCGACGTGCGGGACGCGCTGCTCGGTGATCCCGTGGGTGCCTGACCGCGGTGGTAGCGTCCGAGGCCGAAGGAGGTGGCCGGTGCGACGGATGACCCCGCTCGACGCGTCCCTCATGGCGCGCGACAGCGCCACCCAGCCGCGTCAGGTCGCCTCGCTCGCCGTGCTCGAGCAGGGGGACGTCCCGCTCGACCACGAGCGGCTGGTGCGGCTCATCGCCGAGCGCATCGACCTCGTGCCGCGCTACCGCCAGGTCGCCCGGCCGGTCCCGCTGCTCGGCACCCCGGTGTGGGTCGACGACCAGCACTTCGACCTCGGCCTGCACGTGCGCCGCTCCGCGCTGCCCAGCCCCGGCGGCACCGAGGCGCTCATGGACCTGGTCGGCCGGCTCGTCGCCCGCCGGCTGGACCCCGCGCGTCCGCTGTGGGAGCTGTACCTCGTGGAGGGCATGGCCGACGGACGGGTGGCGCTGCTGTTCAAGGCGCACCAGGCGCTCGTCGACGGCTCGGAGACCATCGACCTGGCCCAGGTGCTGCTGGAGGAGACGCCGTACGAGCGCGACCTGCCCGACGCCGGCTGGGAGCCGCACCCGGCGCCCACGAGCGCCCAGCTGCTCGCCGGCACGGTGCGCCGCAACCTCACGCCACCCCGCCGAGGGCCTCGGCGTCGCCGAGTACCAGCTGCGCAAGGTGCTCGGCCGCACCCCGGCCGTCGTCCCCAAGCAGCCGCCGGTCGGCCACGCGCTGACCGCGGCGCTGGGCCAGAGCCGCCGCTTCGCGACGGTCTCGGCGTCCCTCGGGACGACCACCGGCTCGTCCGTGACGCCCCACGGCGGCACGGTCAACGACGTCGTCCTCGCCGCGATCGCCGGCGGGCTGCGCGGCTGGATGCTGACCCGCGGCGAGGCGCTGAGCGCCGGCACCCGGGTCCGCACGCTCGTCCCGATGTCGGTCGACGCCGACGACGGCCTGCCCACGACGTTCGGCACGAAGGTGCGCGGCCACCTGCTGTCGCTGCCGGTCGGCGAGGCCAACCCGGTCGTGCGGCTGCACCAGGTCTCGTACGCGCTCAAGGGGCACCGCGAGACCGGCTCGGCCGTCGCCGCCAACCGGCTCGCGAGCCTGCCCGGCTTCGCGACGTCCACGTTCCACGCCGTCGGCGCGCGGGTGGGGGAGGCCGAGACCGGCCGCGGCTACCAGCTGCTGGTCACCAACGTCCCCGGCCCGCAGGACCCGGTCTACATGGCCGGGCAGCGGCTCAGCGAGGTCTACCCGGCGCTCCCGCTGACCGGCAGTCGCGCCCTGGCCATCGGGGTGACGTCGTACGCCGGCCGGGTGTTCTACGGTCTGGTGGGCGACCGGGACGCGATGCGCGACCTGGACGTCCTGGCCCAGTGCATCGACGAGGCGCTGGTGGAGCTGGTCGAGGGCGTCGGCAGCCGGAGCCGGGCTCCGCGCGGACGTCAACGACCCCGACGATGAGGACCCGATGAGGATCTACGCAGGCGTCACGCGCGCCGAGCTCGAGGCGCTGCACGCAAGCGGCACCGCCCTGTCAGGGGAGCGGTTCGTGGCCGCGTCCGAGGACGAGGAGGACGAGTCCGCCGCGCTCGAGGAGGCGGCCGAGGCCGGCGACGCGGTGGTCGTCGCCGAGCTCGACGACGAGGACGCGCCGATCGGCCTGGACGACGTGGCGTCCTTCCACGTCGACGTCGACGGCAGCGGCGACCTGGCCTGGTACGCCCGCCAGGAGCTCCCCGCCGTCCTCGACGCCCTCACCTAGCCCTGGCTCCGCCGAGATGTGTGAAGAAATCGACCGCCCCCACGCAGGAAGCGGTCGATTTCCTCACACTTCTCGGCAGCGCCGGGCCGGGGTGAGTCCTACAGCTTGGTGAGGCCGAGCTGGACCTCGTGACGCAGCGAGGCGAGCACCGCCTTGTGCACCTCGGGCTCGATCTTCTTGCCCAGGAACGGGATGGCCACCTTGACGTCGCCGTCGACCTCGAACGTCGTGCCGGTGCCGCTGGGCAGCAGGGTGGCGACGCCCTTCATGGTCGCCGGCTGGCCCTTGATCTCGACCTTCACGTCCGCCGTGCGCGTGCCGTCGGCGGCCGGGGCGCCCCAGACCTCGGTCTGGTGGACGGTGACCGTGCTGCCGGTGATCTTCTTGACGAAGTCGGGCAGGTCGGCGGGCATCGTGCGGACGATCGAGACCTCGTGGCCGTCGCCGTGCTCGGTGACGTGCACCTCGTGCTCGGTCGCGCCGTCGGCGACGGCCGCCTCGGTGCGGAACGCGGGATCGGTGATGAGGGCGTAGACCTGGTCGGGCGTGGCCCCGTCGTACGCGAAGGACTCGGTCAGCTTCATGCCCCGATCATGCTGCACCGCTCCCGGCCCGTCCACGCGGCGCGCGCCGCCGGAACATCCACGTCCGCATGGCCACGAACCGCAGCACCGTGACGCACAGGTTCGCCGCGGTGAGCACGACGACCTCGGCCAGCGGGTGCCCGCTGCCGGACGCCCGGTGCAGCAGCCACAGCGACCCGCTGGTCAGCGCCAGCCCGCAGCCGAGCACGACAGGCCCTGGACCTGGTGCGTGACGGCCCGCTCCCGGCCGCGGACGCCGAAGGTCAGCCGCCGGTTCGCGGCGGTGTTGGCCACGGCGGTGAGCACGAGCGCGAGCGCGTTCGCCGCCTGCGCCGACGTCCCCTGGCGCAGCAGGACGTACAGCAGGGCGTACGCGATCGTCGACAGCACGCCGACGACGGCGAACAGCGCGACCTGCGCCGGCAGCCGCCCGGCGCGCCCTC
>NZ_JBNFNZ010000306.1:0-3020 GCF_057364525.1 Aeromicrobium sp. PFPM2_SD2 | reverse complement strand
CCGAACGGCCTGCCCGGCATCCAGGCCGCCCGGCTGCGCACCCCCGCGGGCGAGGTGCGGCTCTAGCCGTCCAGCCCCGCGCGCTCCGCGCCGATGGTCGTGTCGTCGCCGTGCCCGGTGTGGACGATCGTCTGGTCGGGCAGCGCGAACAGGCTCGCCCGGATCGACGCCTCGAGCGTCGGCCGGTCCGAGAACGAGCGTCCCGTCGCGCCCGGACCGCCCTGGAACAGGGTGTCGCCGGTGAACACGCAGCCCAGGTCCGGCGCGAACAGGCAGACGGCGCCGGGAGCATGACCGGGCGTGTGCAGCACCCGCAGCGTCGTGCCGGCCACCGCGACCTCCTGGCCGTCGGCGAGGTCCTCGTCCCAGCGCACGTCGGCGCCGTGGGTCAGCTCCCACAGCGGACGCTCGGCGGGGTGCAGCAGGATCGGGGCGCCCGTGCGCTCGCGCAGCGCCGGCGCCACGCGGACGTGGTCGTCGTGCGCGTGGGTGCACACGATCGCCTTGACGGTGCGGTCCCCCACCACCTCCAGGATCGCGTCCGCGTCGTGCGGCGCGTCGATGACGACGCACTCGGCGTCGTCACCGACGACCCACACGTTGTTGTCGACGTCGAACGTCTCCCCGTCCAGACTGAACGTGCCCGCGACGACGCCGTGGTCGATGCGCACGCCGGCCATCAGAGCACCACCACCGAGCGCAGCACGTCGCCGTGGTGCATCCGCTCGAACGCTGCCTGGACGTCGTCGATGCCGATCTCCTCGGTGACGAACGCGTCGAGGTCGAGCCGGCCCTGGCGGTACAGGTCGACGAGCATCGGGAAGTCGCGCGAGGGCAGGCAGTCGCCGTACCAGCTGGACTTGAGCGCCCCACCGCGTCCGAAGACGTCGATCAGCGGGATCTGCGGCACGGTCATGTCCGGGGTCGGGACGCCGACCAGCACGAGCACTCCGGCCAGGTCGCGGGCGTAGAACGCCTGCTGCCAGGTCTCGGGGCGCCCGACCGCCTCGATGACGACGTCCGCGCCCTCGGCGCCCTCGTAGGTCTCGGCGCAGATGCGCTTGATCGCCTCGACCGGGTCCTCGGTCGAGGAGTCCACGACGTGCGTGGCGCCGAGCTCCTTGGCCTTCTCGAGCTTCTTGGCGTCGATGTCGACGGCGATGATCGGGCTGGCACCGGCCAGCGCGGCGCCCGCGACCGCCGCCACGCCCACGCCGCCGCAGCCGATGACCGCGGCACTGCGTCCGCGGGTCAGCGCGCCGGTGTTGATCGCCGCGCCGATGCCCGCCATGACGCCGCAGCCGAGCAGGCCGACGGCCGCCGGACGCGCCTGCGGATCGACCTTGGTGCACTGCCCCGCGGCCACGAGCGTCTTCTCCGCGAACGCGCCGATGCCCAGCGCGGGGGTCAGCTCGGTGCCGTCCTCGAGCGTCATCCGCTGCGTCGCGTTGTGGGTGTTGAAGCAGTACTGCAGCTCACCGCGCTTGCAGGCGCGGCACTCGCCGCACACCGCCCGCCAGTTGAGCACCACGAAGTCGCCGGGCGCGACGCCGGTGACGTCCGGGCCGACGGCCTCGACGACGCCGGCCGCCTCGTGCCCGAGCAGGAACGGGAACTCGTCGTTGATGCCGCCCTGGACGTAGTGCAGGTCGGTGTGGCACACCCCGCAGGTCTGGATCCGCACCACCGCCTCGCCCGGCCCCGGGTCCGGCACGTTGATGGTCACCAGCTCGACCGGTGCGTCCTTGCTCCTGGCCACGACGGCCCTCACCTGCTGCATCTGCGCCTCTTCTCGTCGACTGCGGGAGCGGGGTCTCCCCCTCCCGCCACGCTATCCGCGACCACCGGCCCCGGCACGGTCGCCGGGGCTGTCGGACCGACGACCTAGGGTGGCGCCATGGCCAAGACCGCTCGACCGACCTACGTCTGCGCCGAGTGCGGCTGGACGACGCCCAAGTGGGTCGGACGCTGCGGCGAGTGCCAGGCCTGGGGCACCGTCGACGTCCAGGGCGCGCAGCCGGCGATCCGCACCAAGGCGGCCCCCGTGAGCAGCCCCGCGCGTCCGATCAGCCAGATCGACGTCGAGTCGTCCACGGCGGCCACCACCGGCCTGTCCGAGCTGGACCGCGTCCTCGGCGGCGGTCTCGTCCCCGGCGCGGTGCTGCTGCTGGCCGGCGAGCCGGGCGTCGGCAAGTCCACGCTGCTGCTCGAGACGGCCGCGCGCTGGGCCCGCACCGGCCAGCGCGTCCTGTACGTCTCCGGCGAGGAGTCCGCGGCCCAGGTGCGGCTGCGCGCCGAGCGCACCGGCGCCGTCCACGACGACCTCTACCTCGCCGCCGAGACCGACCTGGGCGCCCTGCTCACCCACGTCGAGCAGGTGCGTCCGACCCTGTTGATCGTCGACTCCGTCCAGACCATCGGCTCGGCCGACGTCGAGGGCGTCCCCGGCGGCGTCACCCAGGTGCGCGAGGTGGCGTCCGCGGTCATCCAGCTGGCCAAGCGCGAGAACATCGGCACCCTGCTCGTCGGCCACGTCACCAAGGACGGCTCGGTCGCGGGTCCGCGCGTGCTCGAGCACCTCGTCGACGTCGTGCTCCAGTTCGAGGGCGACCGGCACTCCCGCCTGCGGCTGCTGCGCGCGATCAAGAACCGCTTCGGCCCGGTCGACGAGATCGGCTGCTTCGACCTCGGCGACGGCGGCCTGGTCGAGGTGCCGGATCCCACGGGCCTGTTCGTGTCCCGGCACGAGCAGCCGGTCTCGGGCACCTGCGTCACCGTGACCGTCGAGGGTCGCCGCGCGCTGCTCGCCGAGGTGCAGGTGCTCACCGTCGAGACCAACGCGCCCTCGCCACGGCGCACGACCTCCGGCGTCGACTCCTCGCGCATGGCGATGATCCTGGCCGTGCTCACCAAGCACTGCGGCGCGCCGCTGGGCAAGCAGGACGTCTACGCCGCCACGGTGGGCGGCGCGCGGCTCGCCGAGCCGGCCGTTCGACCTGGCGGCTCGCCCTCGCGGCGGC
>NZ_JBNFNZ010000305.1:0-3027 GCF_057364525.1 Aeromicrobium sp. PFPM2_SD2 | reverse complement strand
CGGCCGACGTCACCACCGCCGGGGGCCCTCGGCGGGAACGGCGACGTCCTCGGCGACGAGGCGACGCGGACGGGGGCGTCGTCCAGACCGGCCCGGACGAGCAGGGCCGCCAGGACGAGCACGGCGACGCCGAGCAGCGAGACGGTCCAGGTGCTGCGCAGCGGTGAGCCGGTGCGGGAGGCAGGAGCCACGACGATCCTTCGGACGGAGCGGGGACGGCCCATGCTGGCACGTGCGGGGTCCGCCGCGGCCGCGCGCTACCGGCGCAGGGCGCCGAGCCGGTCGACCGCCTCGGCCAGCACCTCGGGGCGCTTGCAGAACGCCCAGCGCACGAACGGGCGTCCGGCGTCGACGTCGTCGTAGAACACCTGGTGCGGCACGGCGACCACCCCGGCGAGCTCGGGGAGGCGGCGGCAGAAGTCCAGGCCGTCCTCGAAGCCGAGCGGACGCACGTCGGTGGTCACGAAGTAGGTGCCCTGGGGCCGGTGCACGCCGAAGCCGACCCGCTCGAGCCCGTCGCACAGCAGGTCGCGCTGCTGCCGCATCCGGGCCGCCTGCTCGGCCACCCAGGCGTCGCCCTCGTCCAGCGCCCGCGCGACGGCCGGCTGGAAGGGGGCGCCGGAGGTGTAGGTCATGAACTGCTTGGCCGCGAGCATCGCGTCGACCAGGGGAGCGGGACCGGACGCCCAGCCGACCTTCCAGCCGGTGACCGAGAACGTCTTGCCGGCGCTGGAGACCGTGAGCGTCCGCTCGGCCATGCCCGGCAGCGTCGCGATCGGGACGTGCTCCACGTCGAAGGTCAGGTGCTCGTAGACCTCGTCGCTCACGACGACCAGGTCGTGCTCGATCGCCACGGCCGCGACCGCCTCGAGCTCGGCGCGGGTGAGCACCGAGCCGGTCGGGTTGTGCGGGGTGTTGAGCAGGATCGCGGACGTCCGCGGGGTCACGGCCGCGCGCAGCTCGTCGACCCGCAGCCGGAAGTCCGGCGCCCGCAGCGTGACCGGGGACGCGCACGGCGCCGGCCATCTGCAGGCACGCGGTGTACGAGTCGTAGTACGGCTCGAGCGCGATCACCTCGTCACCCGGCTCGACCAGGCCGAGCAGCGCGGCGGCGACCGCCTCCGTGGCGCCGGTCGAGGCGGCGACCTGGGTGTCGGGGTCCAGCTCCAGGCCGTAGCGACGCCGCTGGTGGGCGGCCACCGCCCGACGCAGCTCGGGGACGCCGCGGCCGGGCGGGTACTGGTTGCGCCCCTCGGCGATGGCGGTGCGGGCGCCTCGAGCAGCCAGTCCGGCCCGTCGGTGTCGGGGAACCCCTGGCCCAGGTTCACCGACCCGGTGCGCTGGGCGAGCTCGGTCATCTCGGCGAACACGGTGGTGCCGAGACCGGCGACGCGGGTGCTGGACGTCCTCACCGCTGTCACTGTAGTCACGCGGGGAACCGATGTCCGCGCCCGTTCGTCTGCCTAGGATGTGCGCGTGACGACCCTCGAGACCTCCGCCGACGAGCGCGAGGTCGTGCCCCCCGCCCGTCCGCTCGCCCTGGCCTGGCTGCTGCTGGTCGGCGGCGCGATCGGGCTGGCGGCGTCCTTCACCCTGACGGTGGAGAAGATCCGCCTGCTGGAGACGGCCGACTACGTCCCCAGCTGCAACTTCAGCCTGGTCTTCAACTGCCTCAACATCATAAGACCGACCAGGCGTCGCTGCTCGGCTTCCCGAACCCGCTGCTCGGCCTCGTCGGCTTCGCGGTCGTCATCACCCTCGGGGTCGTGCTGCTCTCCGGCTCGGGCCTGGCCGAGTGGGTGTGGGGCGGCCTGCAGGTCGGCGCCACCCTGGCCTTCGTCTTCATCTGCTGGCTGCAGTACGAGAGCCTCTACGTCATCGGCTCGCTGTGCCCGTGGTGCATGGTCGTGTGGGCGGTGACCATCCCGATCTTCTGGTACGTCACGCTGCGCAACCTCGGCACGTGGGCGCCGCGCAACCGGGTCGTCGGCTTCCTGCGCGACTGGAACGTGCTGATTCTCGCGCTGTGGTTCGTGCTCCTCGCGACCGCGATCCTGTTCCGCTTCTTCCTCTGAGGCGCCCCGCCTGAGCCCGTTCGTCGGCCACACTGGCGCCGACGAACAGGAGCCAGGCCATGACCGACGCCCCGCCCACCGCCCTGCGCGAGACCCGCGTGGCGGTCTCCACCGGCTTCCTGCTGCAGGGGCTGGTGATCTCCTCGATCCTCACCCAGGCCCCGCGGCTCATCGACAAGCACGACGTCGGCGACGGCACGTTCACCACCGTGCTCGTGCTCGTGGCCGTCGTGTCCGGGGTCGGCAGCGTGGCGGCCGGACGTGTCGCGGCCCGCCGCACGAGCGCGACCGCGCTGCGCCTCGGCCTGTGGGGCATCGCCCTCGGGGCCGCGGTGGTGGGCCTGGCCCCGAGCGTCCCGACGCTGATGGCCGCCTTCGCCTCCTACGGGCTGGGGCTGGGCGCGGTCGACGCGAGCATGAACATGCAGGGCGTGCGGGTGCAGGCGCTGTTCGGACGCAGCCTCATGAACGGCCTGCACGGACTGTGGAGCGTCGGCGGCATCCTCGGCGCGGGCTACGCCTCGCTGTGCGCCGCGCTCGACGTCCCGGTCGCGCTGTCGCTGCTCGTCGTCGCGGTCGTGGCGGCGTCGGCGTGCGAGCTGGTGCAGGCCCGCTTCGTCCCGGCCAGCGAGCAGGAGGTGGACCTCGTCCCGGACGGCGGGCCGCACGTGCCGTGGCGCCCGGTGCTGGTGCTCGGCCTCGTCGTGCTGGTCTTCTTCGCCTCCGACACCGGCATCCTCGCCTGGTGCACGCGCTACCTGGAGGACGCGCTCGGGGCGAGTGACCAGCTCGCCCCGCTCGGCTATGCGGCCTACCAGGTCGGCGCGCTGGTCTCGCGCCTCACCGCCGACCTCGCGGTGCGGCGGGTCGGTGCCCAGCGGGTCGTCGTCGGGGGCGTGGCGACCGGCCTGGTCGGCCTGGGCCTCGTCGTCGCGTCCCCGCAGCCGGCACC
>NZ_JBNFNZ010000304.1:0-3052 GCF_057364525.1 Aeromicrobium sp. PFPM2_SD2 | reverse complement strand
CGTGCCGCGCCGGCCCAACGGTCCCCACGGTCTCGTCGTCCCAAGCACGAGGCAGCCGGCCGGGCACCGGCCACCGCGGGTCGCCGAGGCGGCTCGGCCGGGCTCGCCCGACCGGCCCGCCCAGCCGGCACCGTCCTGGTCACGTACGGCGACGTGCCGCTGCTGGAGGAGCAGACGCTCGCCGAGCTGCTGACCGACCACCACGCGCACGACCGCACGGTCACGGTGCTCACCGCCGAGGTGCCCGACCCGACCGGCTACGGACGCATCCTGCGCGACGCGTCCGGCGCGGTCACCGCCATCCGCGAGCACAAGGACGCCAGCGACTACGAGCGCGCGGTGCGCGAGGTCAACAGCGGCATCCTGGCCCTCGACGCCGCGTTCCTGGCGCGTGCCCTGCCCCGCCTGGAGGCCAAGAACGCCCAGGGCGAGCTGTACCTGACCGACGTCGTCGCCGGCGCGGTCGCCGAGGGCGGCACCGTCGGGGCGTTCATGCTCGCCGACCCGGTGCAGGTCGAGGGCGTCAACGACCGTGTCCAGCTGGCCGCCATGGGCGCCGAGCTGAACCGCCGCACGACCGAGCGCTGGATGCGCGAAGGCGTCACGATCGTCGACCCGGCCACCACGTGGCTCGACGTCACCGTCGAGCTCGCGCCCGACGTCACCCTGCTGCCCGGCACCCAGCTGCACGGCGCCACCCGCGTGGCCTCGGGCGCGACGATCGGCCCCGACACCACGCTGCGCGACGTCGTCGTGGGCGAGGACGCCCGCGTCGAGCGCACCCACGGCTCGGACGCGGTGCTGGGTGCCGGCGCGACCGTCGGACCGTTCGCCTACCTGCGCCCGGGCACCGAGCTCGGCGACGGCGGCAAGATCGGCACGTTCGTCGAGACCAAGAACAGCCGCATCGGAGCCGGGTCGAAGGTGCCGCACCTGTCGTACGTCGGCGACACCGAGGTCGGCGAGTCCAGCAACATCGGCGCCGGCACGATCACCGCCAACTACGACGGGGTCACCAAGAGCCGCACGCAGGTGGGCAGCCACGTGCGCACCGGCTCGCACAACGTCTTCGTCGCCCCGGTGAGCATCGGCGACGGCGCCTACACCGGCGCCGGCACGGTGGTCCGCCAGGACGTCGAGCCGGGGGCGCTGGCCGTGCCCGACACCGGACAGAGGACCATTGAGGGGTGGGTCCCGCGCCGACGGCCGGGCTCCGCTGCGGCGGACGCCGCGCTGAACGCCGCACCGAACCTGGAGGACAACGCCGGTGAGTAGCCTGAAGAGAACGCCGACGAAGAACCTGATGCTGTTCTCCGGTCGCACGCACCCGGTGCTGGCCGAGGAGGTCGCGAACCTGCTCGAGGTCGACCTCGTCCCCACCACCGCCTACGACTTCGCCAACGGCGAGATCTACGTCCGCTTCGACGAGTCGGTGCGCGGCTGCGACGCCTTCGTCATCCAGAGCCACGCCGCCCCGATCAACGAGGCGATCATGGAGCAGCTGATCATGGTCGACGCGCTCAAGCGCGCCTCGGCCAAGCGCATCACCGTGATCCAGCCGTTCTACGGCTACGCGCGCCAGGACAAGAAGCACCTGGGCCGCGAGCCCATCTCGGCCCGGCTCATGGCCGACCTGTTCCACGCCGCGGGCGCCGACCGGCTCATGGCCGTCGACCTGCACACGGCGCAGATCCAGGGCTACTTCGACGGCCCGGTCGACCACCTCATGGCGAAGCCGATCCTGACCCGGTACGTCAAGAAGAAGTACGGCCAGCGCCCGTTCGCGGTCGTCTCGCCCGACGCCGGACGCATCAAGGTCGCCGAGCAGTGGGCCAACGCCCTGGGCGGCGCCCCGCTGGCGTTCATCCACAAGACGCGCGACGTCACGCGGCCGAACGAGACGAAGGCCAACCGGGTCGTCGCGACGTCGCCGGACGCACCTGCATCCTGGTCGACGACCTCATCGACACCGGCGGCACGATCGTCCAGGCCGCCGAGGCGCTCATGGCCGACGGGGCCGAGGACGTTGTCATCATCGCCACGCACGCGGTGTTCTCCGGCCCGGCCGTGGACCGGCTGAAGAACTCGCCGGCGACCGAGGTCATCGTCACCAACACCCTGCCGCTGCCCGAGGACAAGCACTTCGACAAGCTCACCGTGCTGTCGATCGCGCCGCTGCTCGCGCAGGCGATCGCGGCCGTCTTCGAGGACGGCTCGGTCACCAGCCTGTTCCGCTGACGCGATGTGCCTCGCCGGGGCGCCGTGGGATAGGATCCTCAGGTTGCCTCGGCGAGGAGCCGCACCCGTGCGGCTCGTGATCGACAGGGCGCTCCGCTGCTGAGTGCCGTGTCGAGCGCCCCGGGGCGACCGCCGACCTGAAGAAGCACCAAGACCGCAGTACGTGTTGACGCGCGTACGAGCACCAACACGTAGGAGAGCACCGTGGCCGAGATCAAGCTGACCGCCGAGACCCGCACCGAGTTCGGCAAGGGCGCCGCCCGCCGCATCCGTCGCGAGGACAAGGTGCCCGCCGTCCTCTACGGCCACGGCACCGACCCGCTGCACGTGACCCTGCCGGGCCACGACCTCATGATCGCCCTGCGCAACTCCAACGCGCTGCTGTCGATCGACCTGGGCTCGGAGAGCCACCTGGCCATCGCCAAGCAGGTCCAGCGCGACCCGCTCAAGGGCTTCCTCGAGCACGTCGACCTGCTGCTCGTGAAGAAGGGCGAGAAGGTCGTCGTCGAGATCCCCGTGACCGTGACCGGCGAGGCCGCTCCCGGCGCGCTCGTCGTCAACGAGACCACCGCGCTGTCGGTCGAGGCCGAGGCCACCCACCTGCCCGAGGGCGTCGAGGTCTCCGTCGAGGGCCTCGAGACCGGCGCGCAGGTCCTGGCGTCCGACGTCACGCTGCCGGCCGGCACCACGCTGGTCACCGACGGCGAGACCCTCATCGTCAACGTCACCGCGGCCCCGACGGCCGACCAGGTCGAGGCCGAGCTGGCCGACGCCGAGGCCGAGCCGGCATCGAGCAGCGACGCGCCCGCGAGCG
>NZ_JBNFNZ010000303.1:0-3081 GCF_057364525.1 Aeromicrobium sp. PFPM2_SD2 | reverse complement strand
CGCCCACGCCACCGTCGTGGAGTTCGCCGACCGGCTGATGCCCGTGCAGGTCGACCGGGCCGGCGGCGAGGCGCTGCGGCGGATCGTGGAGGGACTCGGCGTGGACGTCCGCACGTCCACGGCCACCTCGCGCATCCGGCACGACCGGCGCGGCCGGGTCACGCAGATGGTCTTCGCCGACGGCGACGCCCTCGACGCCGACGTGGTCGTCTTCGCCACCGGCGTCCGCCCCCGCGACGAGCTGGCCCGAGACGCCGGGCTGGACGTCCACGAGCGCGGCGGGGTGCTCGCCGACGAGGCCTGCCGCACCAGCGACCCGGACGTCTACGTCATCGGCGAGGTCGCCTGCGTGGCCGGACGGGTGTGGGGACTCGTGGGCCCGGGCTACACGATGGCCGAGGTCGTGGCCGACCGGCTGCTCGGCGGCGAGGCGACGTTCCAGGGCGCCGACCTGTCGACCAAGCTCAAGCTGCTCGGCGTGGACGTGGCCAGCTTCGGCGACGCGTTCGCCGCGACGGCCGGCAGCCTGGAGGTCGTCTACGCCGACCCGGTGGCGGGGGTCTACAAGAAGCTGGTGCTCAGCGACGACGCCTCGACGCTGCTCGGCGGCGTGCTCGTCGGTGACGCGTCCGCCTACACGACGCTGCGGCCGATGGTCGGCAACCTGCTCGGCGGTGACCCGACCGCCTGGCTGCTGCCCGACGGCGTCGAGCCGCCCAGCGCCGGCGCGCTGCCGGACGAGACGACGGTGTGCTCGTGCAACAACGTCACCGCCGGCGCCGTGCGGTGCGCGGTGTCCGAAGGCGGCTGCACCGACGTGGCCGGCGTCAAGGCGTGCACCCGGGCCGGGACGAGCTGCGGGTCGTGCCTGCCGCTGGTGAAGACCCTGGTGAACGCCGAGCTCGAGGCCGCCGGCGTCGAGGTCAGCGACGCCCTCTGCGAGCACTTCGCGCTGAGCCGGGCCCAGCTGTTCGACGTCGTGCGGGTCAGCGGCATCAGCACGTTCAGCGAGCTGGTCGAGCGGCACGGAACCGGACGGGGCTGCGACATCTGCCGCCCGGTGGTCGCCTCGATCCTGGCCAGCCTCGGCCACGGGCACGTCCTGGACGGGGAGAACGCGGCGCTGCAGGACACCAACGACCACGTCATGGCCAACATGCAGAAGGACGGCACCTACTCGGTCGTGCCGCGCATCCCCGGCGGCGAGGTGACGCCCGAGGGACTGATCGCGATCGGCCAGGTCGCGGCCGACTTCGGGCTGTACACGAAGATCACCGGCGGCCAGCGGATCGACCTGTTCGGCGCCCGGATCGAACAGCTGCCGGCCATCTGGCGACGGCTCGTGGACGCCGGCTTCGAGTCCGGGCACGCCTACGGCAAGTCGCTGCGCACGGTGAAGTCGTGCGTCGGGCAGACCTGGTGCCGGTTCGGCGTGCAGGACTCCGTCGGCCTGGCCGTCGCGCTCGAGCTGCGCTACCGGGGCCTGCGCTCGCCGCACAAGATCAAGCTCGGCGTCTCCGGCTGCGCCCGCGAGTGCGCCGAGGCACGCGGCAAGGACGTCGGCGTCATCGCCACCGACCAGGGCTGGAACGTCTACGTCGGCGGCAACGGCGGGTTCACCCCGCGCCACGCCCAGCTGCTCGCCGAGGACCTGACCACCGAACAGCTCGTCCGCACGATCGACCGCTTCCTCATGTACTACGTGCGCACCGCCGACCGGCTGCAGCGCACAGCCGCCTGGCTGGAGTCGGTCGAGGGCGGCCTGGACGCCGTCCGCGCGGTGGTCATGGACGACGCGCTCGGCATCGCCGCCGACCTGGACGCCGCCATGGCCGAGCACGTCGACCGGTACGAGGACGAGTGGGCCGCCACGCTCGCCGACCCCGAGAAGCTGCGCCGGTTCAGCGCGTTCGTCAACGCCCCGGACGTCGCCGACCCCGACCTCGCGTACGTCGAGGAGCGGGGCCAGAAGCGTCCGGCCACCGAGCAGGAGCGGGCCGTGCTCATCGGCGGGGCGACCCTTCCGGTGCGCGGGGCGCAGGTGCCGGCGTGAGCGGCTGGACGCGCGTCTGCGCGGTGGACGACCTGGTGCCCGACCGGGGCGCGGCCGCCCTCGTCGGTGGCGAGCAGGTGGCGCTGTTCCGGCTGGCCACGGGGGAGGTGCACGCGGTCGACCACCGGGACCCGTTCACCGGGGCCAACGTCCTGGCCCGGGGCCTGGTCGGGTCCCGAGGGGAGCTGGCGACGGTAGCATCGCCCCTGCACAAGCAGGTCTTCTCGCTCGCGACCGGCCGGTGCCTGGACGACCCGGAGGTGCGGCTGCGCGTGTGGCCGGTGCGAGTGGTCGACGGACAGGTCGAGGTCGCGCCGGCGGAGGACGAGGCGAAGGGGGTGGCGTGAGCCTGACGTCCCAGCTCGGCCCGGTCCTGTCCGGCGCCCGCGTCCTGGTGACCGCGCAGCGCCGTGCCGACGACATCGTCAACGCCTTGCAGCGCCGCGGCGCGTCCGTCGTCGTCGCCTCCTCGCTCGGCGTCGAGTCGCACATCGACGAGGAGACGCTGGTCGCCGAGACCCGCGCCCTGGTCGATCGTCCTGCCGACGTGGTCGTCGTGACCACGGGCATCGGCTTCCGCAGCTGGCTCGACACCGCCGAGTCCGTGGGCCTGGCCGACGAGCTGCTCGCGTCGCTGCAGCACAGCCGGGTCGTCGCCCGCGGCCCGAAGGCTCGCGGGGCCCTCCAGGCCGCCGGGCTCGTGCCCGACTGGGTGGCCGAGTCCGAGACGTCCGCCGAGATCGCCGACTTCCTGCGCGCCGACGGGGTGGCCGGCCAGCGCATCGTCGTGCAGCACCACGGGGCCGGTGACGACGGGCTCGAGCGCCACCTCACGGCCGCGGGGGCGGTCACCACGAGCCTGGTCGTCTACCGCTGGGGCCCGCCCGCCGATCCCGACGCCGTGCGTCGCTCGGTGGCGTGAGGCGGCCGCCGGCGGCTATCGACGCGGTGCTGTCACCTCCGCGCCGGAGCCGGCGGCCTGGCTCGCCGCGGTGCGGTCCGAGCAGGTGCTGGCCCGGTCACCGAGC
>NZ_JBNFNZ010000302.1:0-3130 GCF_057364525.1 Aeromicrobium sp. PFPM2_SD2 | reverse complement strand
GGCTCGTCGCCGGAGCACCCCACCAGCGCGGCCGCCCCCAGACCGGCCAGCGAGGCGAGCAGGTGTCGGCGGTCCATGCCCCCGATCCTGCCCGCCCGCCGGCCGTCCCGCTAGCGGTTGCGGATGCGCAGCGTCTGGGTGCGGACGCGCTGCTTGATCGGCGAGTACGTCTTCGCCCGGGTGGCGACGACGCGACGGGTCACGTCGCGCTCGAGCACCAGGTCGGGGAGCTGGACCGACTTGCCGCGCAGGTTGGCCGGCCCGTACCCGACCTCGCGGTACGCGCCGAGGCCGCTGCCGCTGCCCGGGTAGGTGATGACCGAGCGGTCGACGCTGTCGACGCCGGCGATCGTGCCGGAGACCGGGAAGGGGTTGGACCCGCCCACCCGGCAGCTGGCGGTGTAGTCGTACACCGGGACGACGCCCTCCACGACGCTGCCCAGGGCGCCGCCGAGCACCTCGCCGAGCAGCGGGATGATGCCGGTGATGCCGTCGACCACGCCGGTCACGGGCGAGACCACGGGCTCCACCGACGTCACCGAGCACGTCGGGGTGACCGTCGCGCCCTTCCTGTGCGTCACGACGTTCTTGTAGGTGTAGCGCATCGTGTAGCTGCGGTACTTCACGTACGTGCGGACCCTGTAGGTGCCCGCGCCGAGCCGTGCGCGCGGCTTCTTCACCACGAGCCTCTTGCCCTTGCGGTTCCAGACGTCCATCACCGGCGTGCCGACGCGGACGTTCCCCCGAGCGTCCACCGAGGCCTCGATGGTCTTCTTGTGGCCCTTCGTCACGCTGTAGCTGCCCAGCTTGCGGATGGTCACCGAGTCCGCGGCCCCCGCCGTCGTCGCCGAGACGCCCACCAGGCCGATCGACATCCCCGTCGCCACCAGCGCGGTCACCAGTCGCTTCATGCACCTCCCTAGGTGTGAGCCCGCTCACGCGCGGGCTGATGCTGCATGAAACGTGTCGGATGTCACGAAGTCACGCCGAGGGTGCTCCGTGGCCGCTCGGAGCATGTCGTGGCCGCGATCACCAGAAGCGGAATGACGTACGCCGGGCGCGCGTTGCACCAGGGGTACACACGCTCCCGAGGAGAGGTACCCCATGGCTACCGTCGAGCTGACCAAGGACAACTTCGAGTCCACCGTGACCGGCGAGGGCATCACGCTCGTCGACTGGTGGGCCGAGTGGTGCGGCCCGTGCAAGCAGTTCGGCCCGGTGTTCGAGAACGCCAGCGAGCAGCACCAGGACGTCACCTTCGGCAAGATCGACACCGAGGCGCAGGGCGAGCTCGCGGCCGCCGCGCAGATCACCTCGATCCCCACGCTCATGGCCTTCCGCGACGGCATCCTGGTCTTCAACCAGGCCGGCGCGATGCCCGGACAGGCGCTCGAGCAGCTCCTGCAGGCCGTCCGCGACCTGGACATGGACGACGTCCGTCGCCAGCTGGCCGAGCAGCAGGCGCAGCAGGCCCCGCAGGCCTGACCACGACGCACGAAGGGCCCGGTCCGTCACGGACCGGGCCCTTCGTCGTGCGGGCGGTCAGGCCGCGGCGATGAACGACCGCATGCTGATCGAGCCCATGTCCATCGTGTCGTTGAAGAACTCCAGCCGCTCGTCCGGCTCGAGCAGGCTGAGCGCCGCGATCATCGGCCGGTAGTGGTCGTCGGTCGGGACGGCCAGGCGCGCCTCGCTCCACGAGCGGTACGGGTCGACCAGGCGGGCGACGTCGCGCTCCTGGATCGCCACGGCCGTGTCGGCGTCGAACTGCAGCGCCCAGTCGTACGCGGGGGCCTGCGGCTCCCAGCGAGCCCGGCCGAGCGCGTGGACGATGTTGCCCGAGCCGATGAAGACGACCCCGCGGCGGCGCAGCCGGCGCAGCCGCGCGAACAGCTCGTACAGGCGCGGCAGCGGCATCGCGTCGTCGATGCTCACCTGGAGCACGGGCACCTCGGGCGCGGGCGCCAGGAACTTCAGGACGCTCCACGTGCCGTGGTCAAGGCCCCACTGCTGGTCCAGGGCGGCCTCGTACTCGGCGAGCTGGCGGGCCAGCAGGCGGGCGACGTCGTGGTCGCCCCGGGTCTCGTACTGCACCCGGTAGAGCGCGTCCGGGAAGCCGCCGAAGTCGTAGATGACCGGGTTGCGCGGCGCGTCGGTGATGCGCACCTCGCCCGGTGTCAGCCAGTGCGCGCTGACGACCACGATCGCCTGGGCGGTCGGCAGGCCCTCCCCCACGCGCGTCCACGTCCGCGTGTACGCGTTGTCGCTGATCGCGTGCATCGGGTTGCCGTGCCCCACGAACAGCGCCGGCATGAGCGGGCTCGGGACGAGGCGGTCCTCCAGGTCCGAGAGTGCGTACGACATCGCGCCACCTTTGAATAGTTGTTGCTTCAACTATACCCGGACGACCCGACGTGTCCAGGACACCGGGTGACGCGCACGTCACCGTGGACCCGCTTGGGAACGTGGGGACCGACCGGCGACAATAGAAGGATGGTCTTCGTCCGCCCCGACCTGCGCTCGCTGCTGCGCTACCCGGTCGACTTCGAGCTCGCCGACTCCCCCGAGGAGTCGCGCTTCGTGTTCCGCACACCGCGCGGCGACGAGCGGGCCACGGCGAACGAGGCGGTCGGCCCGCTGAGCCAGGGCATCCGGGCGCTGAGCGCCGACGACACCGTCCGCGCCTGGGCCACCCCGGCGCTGGTGGCGCTGCGCATCATGGCGCGCGGGGCGCTGGAGTCCCCCGACGCCTCCGAGCTCAACGAGCTGCGCGAGGCCGCGCGCTACATCGACGTGGACGCCTCGCGCGGCCAGGCCAAGATCGCCGGCTTCCTCAAGGCGCTCGCCGCCGACGCACCCGAGGTCGCCCGCACCCCGCAGCGCGGACGCACGAGCGAGCCGCCCCGTCCGGACGAGCCGCGCACGTTCCGCTACACGCTGACGATCAGCTTCCTGACCGAGCCGACCGACGAGCAGGTCGCGGTGGTGCGGCTGAAGGCCCAGCCGCGCACCGGCCGGTCCGGCCGCGATCGACGCGGCCGAGCTGTTCGGCCCTCGTCCAGCACGTTCAACGAGGACGCCCGGGAGGCGGCCTCGGCGATGCTCGGGGCGCCTGGCCGAGCGGTGGGAG
>NZ_JBNFNZ010000301.1:0-3166 GCF_057364525.1 Aeromicrobium sp. PFPM2_SD2 | reverse complement strand
CCGGGGCCAGGAGCTCGCCGTGCGCCATGGCGCCCTCGCCGCGGCCTCGCCGACGACCCGCTCGCCGTCGTGGACGGCCACGGTGATGGCGGGGGTCGCGGTGTCGAGGGCCAGGATCAGCACGCCCCGAGCCTACCGACCGTCGCGCGAGCCCTCGCCCTCGCGCTGAGCGTGACGTCCTGCACGCCTGCACCGGCGTGTCGCGGGCACGACGTCACGCCCAGCGAGGAGGTGGGTCAGGCCAGGAGGGTGGAGCGCAGGGGGACGCCGACCCAGCGCGGGCCGTGCGGGCGGACCGTCACGACGCGGGTGTCGTCGCCGCCGTCCTCGCCGACCGCCGTGCCGAGCGGGTCGTCGTCGCGCGGCAGGCGCCGCTCGAGCCGCACCTCCAGCCAGCTCTCCGACAGGTGCTCGGCCAGGCCCTCGCCCCACTCCACCACGGTGACGGCCTCCTCGACGCTCGTGTCCAGGTCGAGGTCGTCCAGCTCCAGGGCGCCCTCGAGCCGGTACGCGTCGACGTGGACGAGCGCCGGGCCGCCGACGAGCGAGGGGTGGTGACGCGCGATGACGAACGTCGGGGACGTGATCGGACCGCGGACGCCCAGCGCGTCGCCCAGGCCCTGGGTGAACGTCGTCTTGCCCGCGCCGAGGCCACCGGTCATGACCAGCACGTCGCCGGCCTGCAGCAGCCCGGCCAGGGTGCGGGCGAACTGCTGGGTCGCGTCGGCGTCGGGCAGCTCGCGCGAGAGCCAGAGCGTCTTGCCCAGGACGAGCAGCGGCCCCTCCTGCCCGACGGTCTCGTAGCGGCGCTGGCGCCAGAACCGGACGGTGGCCGGCAGCTCCTCGCGGACGTGGATCCAGACGCCGTCCTTGCCGCGCTCCTCGGCGGTGTCCTCGGCGACGCCGACCAGGGCGGACGCGATGCCGCGCGCCTGCACCTCGGGGTCGACGCTGACCCGGCGCAGGCCCAGCAGCCCGGGCGCGACTCGTCGTAGAGCAGGGCGCCGACCGGACGGCCGCGGCGCAGCGCCATGAGGCCCCCGGACGTCTCGATGGCGGCGCGCACGGATCGGCCGTCTCGTCGGTCGCGGTGGCGGGCGGGTCGAGCGCCGGCCGGGCCCCGAAGGAGCGGCGGATGACGTCCGCGATCGCCTCGGCGTGCTCGGGCCGGGCCTCGACGACGTCGAGCGCGCCGGTCATGCGCGTCCTCCCTCGGCGACGTGGTCGACGACGGTCTCGATGGCCTCGGTCACCCTGGCGTGCTCCTCGAACATGATCATGTGGCCCGCCCCGTCGACGAGCTCGAGCCGGGCGCCGGGGATCTCCTCGGCGAGCCGGCGGGCGTGGCGTGGCGGCGTCAGCAGGTCCTCGGTGCCGCAGACGACCACGACCTCGGCGGTGCCCAGCGCGGGCAGGGCGTCGTACAGGTCGAGCTCGCCGAACGCCGGGTAGAAGTCGAGCATGACGTGCGTGCGCGCGCGGCCGATCATCTGATCGGCCATGTCGGCGTACTTCTCGTCCGCGTCCGGGCCGACCGCCCAGCGCCGCGTCACCGAGTAGCTGTTGAAGCGGCGGGCCCAGTCGACCGCCGGCGTGGTGGCCCGCAGCAGCGGACGGAGCTGGCGCAGCAGGGGGCTGGTGCGCAGCAGGTCGCCCGCGCTGGTCGAGAGGAGCACGACACCCTTGACCCGCTCCTTGACCAGGCCGGGGTCGTCGGCCGCCAGCTGCATGACCGTCATGCCGCCCATCGAGTGCCCGACGAGCACGAGCGGCCCGGTGGGGGCGACCTCGTCGAGCACCCGGGCGAGGTCGTCGGCCAGGTCCGGCAGGGTCGAGTGCACCGCCCGGGCCCGGCCCGAGGCGCCGTGCGAGCGCAGGTCGACGAGCACGAGCCGCGCGCGTCCGCGCAGGGCGAGGCGCTGGTAGTGCCAGGTGTCCAGGTCGCAGGTCCAGCCGTGGACCATCACCACGGTCGGCGCGTCCGGCTCGTCGGCCTCGTCCACCTCCACGTGCAGCCGGACGCCGTCGCGGGCGGTCACCCAGCGCGACTCGCCGTGCACCGAGCCGAACGGGACCTCCTCCAGGAAGCGGCGGTGGCGGCGGGCGCTGACCCGCTCGCTGAACAGCGTCGCCGCCGTGCCGGCCGCGACGAAACGCCACGCCGCTGCCGACGAGCGCCTTGGTGCGTCCCCTCATGCGCGGGCCCCCCGGTAGCTGCGGACGATGCGGCCGCCGAGCCGGGTGACCACCTCGTAGGAGATCGTCCCGGCGTCGCGCGCCCAGTCGTCCGCGGTCGGCTCGCCGTCGTCACCGGGGCCCCACAGGACGATGGTGTCGCCGCGCCGGGCCGGGCCGTCGCCGAGGTCGACGACGAGCTGGTCCATGCAGACCTTGCCGACGAGCGGCACCCGGACACCGCGGTGCAGCAGGGACGCGCGGTTGCTGACCGACCGCATGATGCCCTCGGCGTAGCCGATCGGCACCAGGCCCAGGGTCGTCTCGCGCTCGGCCGTCCAGGTCCAGCCGTACGACACCGACGTGCCGGGCGCGACCCGCTTCACCTGGGCCAGCCGGGCGCGCAGCGTCATGACCGGACGCAGGTCGACGTCGTGGCGCAGCGCCGGGTCGGGCGAGTAGCCGTAGGACGCGATGCCGGCGCGGACCAGGTCCAGGTGCACGCTCGGCCGGGTCAGGATGGCGCCGGAGTTGGCCAGGTGGCGCAGGCCGGGCTCGAGGCGGCGTGCTCCATCTGGGCGACGGCCTCGGCGAACGCCCCCTCCTGGGCGTCGTTCGCGGGGTGCTCGGGCTCCTCGGACGCGGCCAGGTGGGACCAGACGCCGGTGACCTCGGCCCGTCCGGCGTCGGCGCGCGGCGCGGGCGCTCGAGCAGCCGCAGCCACTCCTCGCCGTACGCACCGTTGCGCGACAGCCCGGTGTCGACCTTGAGCTGCACGCGCGGACGCACCCCGACCGCGGTGCCGGCCGTCGTGATCTCCTCCAGCTGGGCCACCGAGCTGGCGGTGACCTCCACGCCGGCCGAGACGGCCGCCGCGAAGTCGCCGCCGGGGGCGCTCAGCCAGCACAGGACGTCGCCGGTGTCGCCCTGGTGACGCAGGGCCAGGGCCTCGTCGATGGTGGCGACGCCGAGCCACGTGGCGCCGGCCTGC
>NZ_JBNFNZ010000300.1:0-3190 GCF_057364525.1 Aeromicrobium sp. PFPM2_SD2 | reverse complement strand
GGGGCCGGGCGGGGCGTCGCGACGGGTGCGTCAGGCGCGCGCGATGCGCACCATGTCGTCGCGCGGGACGACCAAAAAAAAAAAAAAAAAAAATTGACCCGCTCGCGCTGGTGCTCGTGGCTCTCGCCCAGGCCGAGCTCGTGCTCGTCGAGCTTCTCCCAGCCCTCCCAGGTCGTGTACTGCAGGCCGAGCGAGTCCAGGTGGCGGTCGAACGCCTCGCGCTCGGGCTGCTCGGGGGCAGCCAGGCGGCCGGCCTCGAAGTCCTCCAGCAGCATCGTGACGGTCTGGTTGGCGTCGGACTTGGTGTGGCCGATCAGGCCGATCGGGCCGCGCTTGATCCAGCCGGTGACGTACGCGCCGGGCAGCGGCGAGCCGTCGATCTCGAGCACGTGGCCGCCGTCGTTGGGCACGACGCCGGCGTTGGTGTCGAACGGCAGGCCGGCGAGCTGGTCGGAGTAGTAGCCGATCGCCCGGTAGACCGCCTGGACCGGCCAGTCCTGGAACTGGCCCGTGCCGCGGACGTTGCCGGTGCCGTCGAGCTCGGTGACCTCGGTGCGCAGGCCGACGACCTTGCCGTCCTCGCCGAGGATCTCGACCGGGTTCTGGCAGAAGTGGATGTGGATGCGGTGGTCGGCGCCCGACGGCTCGGTGGCCAGGTACTTGGTCAGGACGTCGACGACGAGCTTCTGGCTCTTGGACGCGCGGATGGCGTCCATCGAGCCCTCGTCGAACTCGAAGCCCTCGGGGTGCACGACGACGTCGATGTTGGGCGAGTGCGACAGCTCGCGCAGCTCCATCGGCGTGAACTTCACCTGGGCCGGGCCGCGGCGCGCGAAGACGTGGACGTCCTTGGCCGCGTTCTTCTTCAGGCCCTCGTAGACGTTGTCGGGGATCTCGGTGACCAGCAGCTCGTCGGCCGTCTTGGCCAGGATGCGGGCGATGTCGAGGCCGACGTTGCCCACGCCGAGCACGGCGACGGACTCGGCGTGCGGCTGGAAGTCCCACTCGCGCGAGACGTCCGGGTGGCCGTCGTACCAGTAGACGAAGTCGGCCGCGCCGTAGCTGCCGTGCAGGTCGATGCCGGGGATGTCCAGGTCGCGGTCGCGGCGGGCGCCGGTGGCGAAGACGACCGCGTCGTAGAACTGGCGCAGCTGCTCGAGCTTGAGGTCGTCGCCGTACGCGACGTTGCCGAAGAAGCGGATGTCCTCGTTGCTCATCACGCGCTTGAGCGCCTTGATGATCTCCTTGATCCGCGGGTGGTCCGGCGCCACGCCGTAGCGGATCAGGCCGAACGGCGTGGGGTCGCGCTCGATCAGGTCGACGGTGACGTCGGCGTCGGACTTGGTCAGGATGTCGGCGGCGTAGATGCCGGCCGGTCCCGCGCCCACGATGGCGACGCGCAGCTGCCTGCTCATTCAGTGTTCTCCCGGGTCGACTGGGTCTTAGGCAAGCCTAAACGGTGGCGCCAATCGGGCACCCGTCGCGTCCATCGGGCAAGACGCCTTGAGATTGCGGGCTCCCTGGAGCCGCTGGGAGGGTGGAGCGGACGAAGGGAGAGCCCGTGTCGACAGCCGTCGTGGTGGGATCGGGGCCGAACGGCCTGGCAGCGGCCATCGTCCTCGCGCAGGCCGGCGTGGACGTCACCGTGCTGGAGGCCCACGACTCGATCGGTGGCGGCACCCGCACCGAGGAGCTGACGCTGCCCGGCGTCCTGCACGACGTCTGCTCCGCGGCGCACCCGACCGGGCTGGCCTCCCCGTTCTTCCGCGCGCTGCCGCTGGCCGAGCACGGCCTGGAGTGGCTGTGGCCCGAGATCGACGCCGTCCACCCGCTCGACGGCGGCCGCGGCGCCGCGCTCTACCGCGACCTGGACCGCACGGTCGCGGGGCTGGGGGTCGACGGCGACCGCTGGCGCAAGGCGTTCGGCCCGCTCGTCGAGCACAAGGACGCCCTGGTGGAGGAGCTGTTCGGCCCCATCGTCCACGTGCCCGGCCACCCGCTGCTCATGGCCCGCTTCGGCGTCAACGCGCTGCTGCCCGCGACGGTGTTCGCCCGGCGGTTCCAGGACCCGCAGACCCGCGCCCTGTTCGCCGGCATGGCCGACCACGCCGTCCAGCCCCTGACGCGTCCGACCACGGCCGCGCTGGGCCTCATGTTCGGCACGTTCTCGCACGGCTGGGGCTGGCCCGTGGCCAAGGGCGGGTCGATCGCCATCACCCGGGCGATGGCGTCGCTGCTGCGCAAGCTCGGCGGACGCATCGAGACCGGGCACCGGGTCACCGAGCTGCCGCAGGCCGACCTCGTCCTGCTCGACACCAGCCCGGACCAGGCCCTCGCCCTGGCCGGCGACCGGGCGCCGTGGCACGTGCGGCGCTCGCTGCGGAGGTGGCGGTACGGCCCGGGCACGTTCAAGGTCGACCTGGCCGTCGCGGGCGGGGTGCCGTGGACGAACGAGCTGGCCCACCGGGCCGGCACCGTGCACCTCGGCGGCGAGATCGAGGAGGTCAACGCCGCCGAGCGGGCCATCGCTCAGGGACGCATGCCGGAACGCCCGTTCGTCATCGTGTGCCAGCAGCACCTGGCCGACCCGAGCCGGTCGGCCGGCGACGTCCACCCGATCTGGGCCTACGCCCACGTCCCGCACGGCTACACCGGCGACGCGACCGAGGCGCTCCTGAGCCAGGTCGAGCGCTTCGCGCCCGGGTTCCGCGAGCGCGTGCTGGCCGTCTCCGTCCGCGGGTCGCAGGCCTGGCAGGAGTACAACGCGAACTACGTGGGCGGCGACATCGCCGGTGGTGCGAACGACCCGTGGCAGGTCGTCATGCGTCCGCGGATGTCGACCGACCCCTACAAGGTCGCCGACGGCGTGTACCTGTGCTCGGCCTCGACGCCGCCGGGTGGCGGGGTGCACGGCATGTCCGGCTTCCAGGCCGCCGTCCGGGCGCTGCGCTCGTTGTGACGTTGGTCGGGACGCTGGGGGAACCGGCGTCGGGCTGAGATCGTTGTGCCGACAAGCTCATGTCGTCTCGTGTCCAGGAGGACCGATGAAGCCCACCCGCCTCACCCGCGCCGCCGGCGCCGCCGTCGCCTCGACGCTGCTGCTGACCGCGGCCTGCGGGTCCGACGACGACGCGTCCGGCGCCGAGACCTCGTCCGCGCCCGACTCGCGCACGTCGCTCGACGACCTTCG
>NZ_JBNFNZ010000299.1:0-3195 GCF_057364525.1 Aeromicrobium sp. PFPM2_SD2 | reverse complement strand
CGGCCCTCCAGGCGGTGCGGGCACCACGCGGTTGGCGGAAGCGTGGCGCAGGCGGGCGGCGGGGGACCGAGGCGCGCGTGGCGCCGTACCTGTTCGTCTCGCCGTTCTTCCTGGTCTTCGCCGTGTTCGGCCTGTTCCCGCTGCTCTACACCGCGTGGGTCTCGCTGCACAACTGGAGCCTGCTGGCCGGCAACGAGGGCTTCGTGGGGCTGGGCAACTACCGCGACCTGGCCACCGACGACCAGTTCTGGCGGGCGCTGGTCAACACGCTCGGCATCTTCGTCATCGCGACCGTGCCGCAGCTGGTCGCGGCGACGCTGCTGGCCCAGGCGCTCAACCACGGCCTGCGGGCGCGGACGTTCTGGCGGATGAGCGTGCTCGTCCCGAACGTCACCTCGGTCGCCGCGGTGGGCATCATCTTCTCGCTCATCTTCGCCCGCGACTTCGGCATCGTGAACTGGGTGCTCGACTCGGTCGGCGTCGGCGCGATCGACTGGCAGGCGCACCGCTGGTCGTCCTGGCTGGCCATCTCGGTGATGGTCGACTGGCGCTGGACCGGCTACAACGCGCTCATCCTGCTCGCCGCGCTGCAGTCGGTGCCCAAGGAGCTGTACGAGGCGGCGCGCATCGACGGCGCGTCGGCCTGGCGGCAGTTCTGGAGCATCACGGTCCCGATGCTGCGTCCCACCCTCGTCTTCGTCACCATCGTGGCCACCATCGGCGGCGTCCAGCTGTTCACCGAGCCGTTGCTGTTCGGCTCCGGCGTCAACGCCATCGCCGGCGGCACCACGGGCCAGTTCCAGACCGTCGCCATGTACCTCGTGCAGGAGGCCTTCACCGGCCAGCGCTTCGGCTACGCGGCCACGATCGCCTGGGTGCTGTTCCTGCTCATCGGCCTGGTGTCGGCCCTCAACCTCCTGCTCCTGCGACGCATCCGATCGGCGGACTGACCATGCGACGTGCACCCGTCACCCTCTACGTGGCGCTGGCCCTGACCGGCCTGCTCTCCATCGCGCCGCTGTACTTCATGCTGGTCATGGCCTCGCGCACGACCAGCGAGATCCTCAGCCTGCCGCCGCCGCTGGTCCCCGGAGGCGAGCTGTTCGGCAACATCGAGCGGGTCTTCGCCAACGACGACGTCATCTTCGGCCAGGCGCTGCTGAACAGCCTGATCGTCGCCGGCGTCACCACCGTCTCGGTCGTCGTCTGCTCGTCCCTGGCCGGCTTCGCGTTCGCCAAGCTGCGGTTCCGCGGCCGCAACGCGCTGCTGCTGGTGGTCGTGGGGACGATGATGATCCCGGTGCAGCTCGGCCTGGTGCCGCTGTACATGCTCATGACCAAGCTCGGGCTCAACGGCCAGCTGTCGTCGGTGATCCTGCCGTTCCTGGTCACCGGGTTCGGCGTGTTCATGATGCGCCAGTACGCCAGCCAGGCGATCCCCGACGAGCTCATCGAGGCGGCCCGGCTCGACGGGGCGTCCACGTGGCGCATCTTCCGCAGCATCGTCTTCCCGGTGCTCCGCCCGGCGGCGGCCGTCCTGGGGCTGCTGACGTTCATGGAGCGCTGGAACGACTTCCTGTGGCCCTACCTCACGCTCGACGCCGAGCACCCCACCGTCCAGGTCGCGCTCTCGCGGCTCTCGGGCGGCTACTACACCGACCAGGCGCTGGTGATGGCCGCAACCCTCATGGGCACCCTGCCGCTCGTCGTGGTCTTCGTCCTGTTCGGCCGCCAGATCATCGGCGGCATCATGGAAGGCGGTCTCAAGGCATGACGCTCGACCCCGCAGCACTCGGTCCCGACTTCACCTGGGGCGTCGCGACGTCCTCCTTCCAGGTCGAGGGGGCGGTCGACGTGGACGGCCGCACGCCCTCGATCTGGGACGCCTTCTGCGCCACCCCCGGGCGCGTGCGCGACGGCGACACCGGCGAGCCGGGGTGCGACCACTACCGCCGCTGGGAGCAGGACGTCGACCTCATGGACGACCTCGGGGTGGACGCCTACCGGCTCTCGCTCTCGTGGCCGCGCGTCCAGCCCGGCGGCAAGGGCCCGGCCAACCAGCTCGGCGTCGACTTCTACGACCGCCTGGTCGACCGGCTGCTCGAGCGCGGCATCACCCCGTGGATCACGCTGTACCACTGGGACCTGCCGCTCGAGCTGGAGCAGGCCGGCGGCTGGCCGCTGCGCGACACCGCCGAGCGGTTCGCCGACATGACCACCCTGGCCGCCGACGCGCTGGGGGACCGGGTCAAGCACTGGATCACGCTCAACGAGCCGTGGTGCTCGGCGTTCCTGGGCTACGGCAGCGGCGTCCACGCGCCCGGCCGCACCGACCCCGCCGCGGCCCTCGCGGCGTCCCACCACCTGATGCTCGGGCACGGCCTGGCCGTCGAGCGGCTGCGCGCCGCCGTGCCGGACGCGCAGGTCGGCGTGACGGTGAACCTGTACCCGGTCTCGCCGGTCGACGACTCCGGACGCCACGACGACGCCGTCCGGCGCGTCGACGGGCTCATGAACCGCTGGTTCCTGGACCCGATGCTGCGCGGCGCGTACCCGGCCGACGTGCTCGAGGACGTCCGCAGCGTCACCGACGCCTCGTTCGTCCAGGACGGCGACCTGGCGACCATGTCGCCGGCGCTCGACTTCCTCGGCGTCAACTACTACACGCGGCACGTGGTGGGGGCGACGCCGTGGCCGTCCGCGTCGTTCGCGCAGTTCCACAGCCGCGACGTGCCCAAGACCGCCCTGGGCTGGGACGTCGATCCGGCGGGGCTCACCGAGGTGCTGGAGCGGCTGCACCGCGAGTACCCGCCGCTGCCGCTCTACATCACCGAGAACGGCGCCGCGTTCGACGACGTGCTCGAGGACGGGGCGGTGCACGACGCGGACCGGGTCGCCTTCCTGCGCGACCACCTGGCCGCGGTCGTCGACGCCCAGCGGGCGGGGGCGGACGTCCAGGGCTACTTCGCGTGGTCGCTCATGGACAACTTCGAGTGGGCCGAGGGGTACGCGTCGCGGTTCGGCATCGTGCACGTCGACTTCGACACCCAGGAGCGGACGCTCAAGGACAGCGCGCACTGGTACAAAGACCTCATGAACGCCCACCGCGGACGAGCCGGCCGGACCGGCGTCCCGCACGACGGGAGCCGCGCCGGGTGAGCGCCGTCGGGGCCGCCGACCCTGGAGCAGGTCGCC
>NZ_JBNFNZ010000298.1:0-3209 GCF_057364525.1 Aeromicrobium sp. PFPM2_SD2 | reverse complement strand
CCCCCGCGCCGCGCCCCCCCGCGCCGCGTCCGTGGGCGCCGGCCTCGTGGGGGCGCTGGTCTTCGTGGAGCTGGTCAGCGGGTTCCTGCAGGGCTACTACACGCCGCTGGCCACCGACGTGGCCCGCCACCTGGGCATCAGCGACGGCGACGTCAACTGGCTGGAGGCGGCGCAGCTGCTCGTCTCGGCCCTGGTCGTCCCGGCGCTGTCCAAGCTGGGCGACCTGGTCGGGCACCAGCGGCTGCTGCTGGTCGCGGCGGTGGTCACCGCCGTCGCCACGTGGGGCATCGCGCTGTCGACCAGCTTCGCGGCCTACCTGGTCTTCTGGGCCTGCAGGGCGTCTTCACCGTCTGGCTCCCGCTCGAGGTGGCGCTCATCTACCGGCGCAGCCTGGGCATGCCCGACCGGGCGGCCGCCACCCGGCGCGCGACCGGCGTCATCGTCGCCGCGCTGGAGGCCGGCGCGATCGCCGGTGCCCTGAGCGCGGGCGTCTTCACCGGCCTGTTCGACTCGCTGTGGCTGGTGCTGGCCGTGCCCGCGGTGCTGACGACGGCCGTGGTCGTCGTCGTGCACCTGTGCGTCGAGAGCGAGCACGAGCGCACCGAGGGCGTCCTGGACGCCGCGGGGCTCGCCCTGGTCAGCGTCAGCCTGCTCGCGGTGACCGGTGGGCTGTCGCTCGTCCGGCTGGTCGGCGCGGACTCGCCGTGGCCGTGGCTGGCGATGGTGCTCGGCCTGGCCGTGCTCGTGCCGTTCGCGCGGCACGAGCTGCGCACCGCCGACCCGCTCATCGACCTGCGCGTGATGCGACGTCCGGCGATGTGGCCGGTGCAGGCCACCGCGCTGCTCTTCGGCGTCAGCGTGCTGGGCGCGCAGATCCCGCTCTCCACGTTCGCCCAGACCGACCCGGAGGAGTACGGGTTCGGCCTCGGGCTGGACTCCTCGAGCGTCGCCCCGATCATCGGCGGCTACGTGCTCAGCCTGCTGGTCGGCGCGCTGCTGTTCGGCCCGGTCTCGCAGGCGATCGCCCCGCGGGCCTGCCTCATCGGCGCCACGTCGCTGGTGGCGGTCGGCTACGGCGCGCTCGTCCCGCTGCACGACAGCGTCGCCCAGGTGCTGGCCTGCATCGTCGTGGCCGGCATCGGCTCTGGAGCCCTGGTCGCGGCGCTCCCCGGCCACGGCCGCGGCCGCGGCGCCCGAGGGCCGCACGGCGTCGCGACCGGTCTCACCAACACGGCCAAGACGATCGGCGGCTCGTTCGCGTCCTGCGTCTTCGGCGTCGCGCTGGCGGTCGAGGTGGGCGCCGCACCCGACCACACGGCCGGCTCGCTGTCGGGCTACTACACCGTCTGGATCGTCTGCTCGGCCACCGCGGTCGTCGCCACCGTGCTGCTGCTGTTCGTGCCACGGCTCGCCTTCGCCGACCCCGAGCCGGTCGACGCGACGCCGGAGGTCCTGCGATGACGGACCGGACGACCACGACCAGCACGGCGGCGGCCCACCTGGCCGAGCTCATCTCGTGCCGCACCGTCTCGGCGCCCGACGAGCGCGACGAGGCCGAGTTCGTGCGCTTCCGGGAGACGTTCGCCCGGCTGTACCCGCTCCTGCACGAGCGCCTCGAGCTGACCATGGTCGGCGGCTCGATGCTGTTCCGCTGGGCCGGACGCTCCGCCGAGCAGCCCCTCGTGCTCATGGCGCACTACGACGTCGTGCCCGCGCCGGCCGAGCAGTGGCGCCGCGACCCGTTCGACGGCGCCGTCGTCGACGGGGCGGTCTGGGGCCGCGGGGCGCTGGACGACAAGGGCCACCTCGTGGCGGTGGCCGAGGCGGTCGAGCGGATGCTGGCCGAGGGCCTGGTCCCCGAGCACGACGTCTACCTGTCGTTCGGTGACGACGAGGAGGTGTTCGGCGACGGCGCCGGACGCGTGGTCGACCACCTCGAGGCCGCCGGCGTCCGGCCGTGGCTGGTCAACGACGAGGGCGGCGCGGTCGTCGAGGGCGCCTTCCCCGGCGTCAAGGGACCGACCGCGATGATCGCCATCGTCGAGAAGGGGACGGTCGACGTGGAGCTCGTCGCCCGCGGCGCGGGCGCCACGCCTCGACGCCCCGCGCCGACGGGGCGACGGCGCGGCTGGCCCGGGCGATCGTCCGGCTGGAGGAGAACCCGGCGCCGGCCCGGCTGAGCGAGCCCGTCGTGGAGATGATGCGTCACCTGGCCGACCTGACCCCGGCTCCCGTGGGCGCCGTGCTGCGCCGGGTCGACAAGGTCAACCGGCCGATGGCGGCCCTGTTGAGCCGGCTCGGCCCCGAGACCAACGCCATCGCCCGCACGACGATGGCGGTCACCCGGCTGTCCGGCAGCCCGGCGTCCAACGTCCTGGCCCAGGAGGCGCGCGCGACGGTGAACGTGCGGCTCGCCGTCGGCGACACGATCGACCAGCTGACCGCCCGGCTGGAGTCGCTGCTCGGCGGGCTGGACGTGGAGATCGCGTCCGCCCGCGGCGCCAACCCGCCGCCCGTCTCGCGCACCGACAACGACGCGTTCGCGCACCTGGGCGCCGTCATCGTCGAGACGCTCGGCGGGGCCGCGCCGGTGCCGTACGTGCAGACCGGTGGCACCGACAGCCGGCACTTCACACGGATCAGCGACGCGGTCTACCGGTTCAGCCCGTTCGACATGACCCGCGAGCAGCGCGACGCGATCCACGCCGCCGACGAGCACCTGCGCGTCGACAGCCTGGAGCGCGGCATCGCGTTCTTCCGGCGGCTGATCGCCACCCACACCTAGGCGCCGGGCGTCTCCACGAGGGCGATCGGGTCCGAGGAGGGACCGTCGGAGCCGCCGGCGGGCTCGACCGTCAGGGCCACCGCCGACACCTCGTCGACGCCCTCCATGAGGTGGGTGCCGACGCGCCCGTGCTCGTCGCGCGGCACGACGCCGGCGCTGACCATCTCGTCGCCGACCTGCGTCCACATCTGGTAGTCGTGCTCCTCGTCCAGGGCGGGGAGCTGCGACAGCACCATGACGGCCCGGTCGGTGCGCGGGGAGACGACGACCTTCACGATGCCGCCGCCCTTGACCGGCGCGGTCGCGAACGTGGCGTCGGGGGCGCCGAGCACCTCGTCGAGCTCGGACCGCTGCACGCGCAGCTGCTCGGCGTCGCGGTGCTGGTCGACGGCGTAGACGGTCACGCCGCCCAGCACGGCCGCGG
>NZ_JBNFNZ010000297.1:0-3217 GCF_057364525.1 Aeromicrobium sp. PFPM2_SD2 | reverse complement strand
GGCCGCGGCGCCGGGTACTACGACCGGGCGCTGGCCGCGGTGGACGTGCCGCTGTGCGCGCTCGTGTTTCGCCGACGAGCTGCTGGACGAGGTGCCCGCCGAGCCGCACGACGTCCGGGTGCAGCTCGTCGCGACGCCCGCCGGCGTCCACCACGTCCTCACCTGACTCCCCGCGCCCTCACCCGAGCCCCGCTCCCCCGAGATGTGGACGCGAGAGCACCACGTCCGGGCCGGAGGTGGTGCTTTCGCGTCCACATCGCGGCAGCGCGGGCGGGAGGTGAGGGCGTCAGCGGGCGGGGCGCTCGCGGGCGGAGTCGCGGATCTCGCCGACCAGCTCCTCCAGGACGTCCTCGAGCATGACGACGCCCATGACCGCACCCTCGGGCGAGGCGACGCGCGCCATGTGCGAGCCGCGCGCCTGCATCGTGCGCAGCGACTCGTACAGGCCCGAGCCGGCGGCGACGGTGGCCAGCGGACGCACCCACTTCTCGGCGACGGGCAGGTCGCGGGCCGTGTCGGCGGCCTCCAGCACGTCCTTGATGTGCAGGTAGCCGACCAGGTCGCCGTCGGCGTCGGCGACCGGGAAGCGCGAGAACCCGGTGCGGCCGCAGGCGTCCTCGACGTCGCCGGGGGTCGCGCTCGGCGGCACCGTGACGAGCGTGTCGCGCGGCAGCAGCACCTGCTCGACGCGGCCGGCGGTGAAGTCGAGCGCGCCGGAGACGAGCCCGTACTCGTCCTCGTCGAGCAGGCCCTCGCGGCGCGACTCCTCCACCAGGCCGGCCACCTCGTCGTGGCTGTACGTGGACGCGACCTCGTCACGCGGCTCGACGCCGACCAGGCGGACGAAGCCGTTGGCCAGCCCGTTGAGGAGCCACACGAACGGACGCAGCACCGCGACGAAGAACAGCATGACCGGGCCCAGCACGAGCGCCGCCCGCTCCGGGCCGACGAGCGCGAGGTTCTTGGGCACCATCTCGCCGTAGACGACGTGCAGGAAGACGACCAGGCTCAGCGCGATCGCGAAGGCGACCGGGTGCACCACCGCGTGCGGGACGCCGACGGCCTCGAAGCCGGGCTCGATGAGGTGCGCGATGGCCGGCTCGCTCACGGCGCCGAGACCGATCGAGCAGATGGTGATGCCGAGCTGGGCCGCGGCCATGGCCGACGTGACGTTCTCGACCGCCTTGAGCGCGAGCGCGGCCGGACGCGAGCCGGCGGCCGCACGCGGCTCGAGCTTGTCGCGGCGGGCCGAGATGAGCGCGAACTCCGAGGCCACGAAGACCGCGTTGAGCGCCAGCAGCACGAGGGTCAGCGAGAGGCTGAACACGGGGCTCATCGCTCCTCCCCCTCGGCGTCGTCCAGGAAGCGGGTGGTCAGCGACAGCCGGTCGATGCGGCGGCCCTCCATGCGGTCGACGGTGACGGTGACGGCGGCGCGGTGCGTGGTGCCGTCCTCGGCACCGGCGTCGAGCTCCACCTCGACGACGTCGCCGCGCTCGGCCAGCCGGCCGAGCTGCTGCGTGACGTAGCCGGCGACGGTGTCGTACTCGTCGCTCTCGGGGACGGCCAGGCCGGTCTGCTCGCGCACCTCGTCGGGGCGCAGCATGCCCGAGACCGTCCACGTGCCGTCGCGACGGTGCCGGCTCTGGGCGACCATGCGGTCGTGCTCGTCGGCGATGTCCCCGACGATCTCCTCGACCAGGTCCTCGAGCGTCACGACGCCGTCGTTGCCGCCGTACTCGTCGACGACGACGGCCATCTGCATGCCGGACTCGCGCAGGACGCTCAGCAGCGGGTCGAGCTCGATGCTGTCGGGCACGCGGGTGGCGGGCTCGGCGAGGTCGGCCAGCCGGACGCTGCGCCGGCGGTCGGCGTCGATGCGGAAGGCGTTCTTGACGTGGACGACGCCCAGGACGTCGTCGGGCGTGCGCCCGATGACCGGGAAGCGCGAGTGCCCGGTCTGGCGGGCGGCGTCGACCAGGTCGGCGGCGGTGTCGCGGTCCTCCAGGAAGTGGACCCGCACGCGCGGGGTGCGCACGTCGGCGGCGGTGCGGTCGCCGAACGCGATGCTGCGGGCCACGAGCTCGGCGGTCGGGTTCTCCAGCGAGCCGTCCTCGGCCGAGCGGAGCACCAGCGAGCGCAGCTCCAGCGGCGAGCGGGCCGAGCGCAGCTCCTCCTGCGGCTCGACGCCCATGCGGCGCAGCGTGGCGTTGGCGACGCCGTTGAGCCCGCGGATCGGCCAGGCCATCGCCTTGGTGAACGCGCGCTGCAGGCCCTGCGTGGCGGACGCCGTCCGCATCGGGATGGCCAGCGCCAGGTTCTTGGGGATGAGCTCGCCGACCAGCATGGTGACGAACGTGCTGAGCCCCAGCGCGATGGCGTACGAGACCGCGCTGAGCCCGCCGCCCTTCAGACCCAGGTCGCCGAGCGGGCCGCGGACGAGCTGGCCGATCGCCGGCTCGGCGAGGTAGCCGATGGCCAGGTTGGTGATCGTGATGCCGAGCTGGGCGCCGCTGAGCTGGGTCGAGAGCGTGCGCAGGGCGGCGAGGGTGCCCTTGGCGCCGCGGTCGCCGTCGTCGGCGGCGCGCTCGACGCTGGCGCGGTCGACGGTGACGAACGAGAACTCGGCGGCGACGAACACTCCGCAGGCGAGGGTGAGCAGGAAGGCGAGGGCAAGCAGAAGCCACTCGGTCACGTGCGCGGGTCTCCTGGAGGTCGGGGCCGTGAACCGCCAGAGTATCCTGGCGGCCGCAACCCCCGTCGTTCCCACAGGAGACGTCCGTGCCCACGTACCAGTACCAGTGCACCGAGTGCGGCGAGGCCCTCGAGGTCCAGCAGAGCTTCAGCGACCCGTCGCTGACCGAGTGCCCGCAGTGCCAGGGCCGCCTGCGCAAGGTCTTCAACGCCGTCGGCGTCGTGTTCAAGGGATCGGGCTTCTACAAGACCGACAGCCGCTCGACGTCCGGCTCGGGCTCCACGACGTCGTCCTCCTCGGACTCCGGCTCCTCGAGCAGCAGCGCGTCGACCTCGTCGAGCACCGGCACGTCCTCCTCGGGCGGCTCGGCCGCCTGACCCCTGTGGACGACGCGGGGCGCCCGGCGGCGGGACGCTCGTAGCGTCGCGGCATGCGCCGCGTCTCCCGTCTCGTCCTGCGTCACCGCCGGGTCCTCTCGGCCGTCTGCGTCGCGCTCGCCGTCTGGCTGGCGCTCGCCCAGCTG
>NZ_JBNFNZ010000296.1:0-3230 GCF_057364525.1 Aeromicrobium sp. PFPM2_SD2 | reverse complement strand
CGCCGGCCTTCGACCGCCTCGTCGCGGGTCGCGGAGCGGCTGCCGGTCCGACCACCCCCGGGGCGACCACGATCTCGGCCGGCATGAGCGGCGACCTCGAGGCCGCCGTCCACGCCGGCGCGACACACCTGCGCGTCGGGCGCTCGGTGCTCGGCGAACGCAGCACCACGCACTAATCTCAGACTTGTCATTTCCTCAGGAGGAGCAACCATGGCTGGCGCAATGCGGAAGATGGGCGAGTACCTCGGTCTCGTCGTCCAGGCCGACGACGAGGACTACGTCGACGAGCCCACCCCGGCGCGTGCCCCCGCGCCCCGGCAGCAGCAGCCCGCGCCCGTGGCGCACCTGGAGGAGCGCCGCAAGCCGGCCCCCGTGGCCACGCCGGCCGCTCCCACCGTCGAGTCGCTCGCGCGCATCGAGACGGTCACGCCGCGCACCTACAACGACGCCCGCACGCTCGGCGAGCACTACCGCGCCGGCGTCCCGGTGATCATGAACCTGTCGGAGATCGACGAGGAGGACGCCAAGCGTCTGGTCGACTTCGCCGCCGGGCTGGTCTTCGCCGTCCGTGGCACGATCAACCGCGTCACCCCCAAGGTGTTCCTGCTGTCGCCGGAGAACGTCGTCGTGAGCGACGAGGACCGGCAGCGGATCGTCGAGGGCAGCTTCTTCAACCAGAGCTGAGCGCGCGTGCAGATCGTCGGATCCCTCATCGGGCTGGTCCTGTGGCTGGCCCTCGTCCTGCTCATCGCGCGCTTCGTCCTGGACTGGGTGCAGCTGCTGGCCCGGGGCTGGCGCCCCAGCGGCTTCGTGGCCGTGCTGTGCGAGGTCATCTACACGCTGACCGACCCGCCGCTGCGGCTCGTGCGCGGCCTGGTGCCGCCCATCCGCCTGGGTGGTGCCGCGCTCGACCTGTCGCCGATGATCCTCATCATCGTGATCTACCTGCTGCAGATCATCAACGGCATGGTCTTCTTCTGAGCCGTTGCGACGGAGCCTGTGGCACCCAGCCGCGGGCACGGAGTACGGTTGACCCTGAACATCTTCCTGACCGTGACACATTTGAGGTGAACTCATGCCGTTGACGCCCGAGGACGTGCGCAACAAGCGCTTTACCCCCGTCCGTCTTCGCGAGGGCTATGACATGGGCGAGGTGGACCAGTTCCTCGACGAGGTCGAGGCGGAGCTCGAGCGCCTGACCAAGGAGAACGAGGAGCTCAAGGCCCAGCTCGCCGCAGCGTCCAGCGGTGAGGCCACCGGTGTCATCTCGGCGGTCCCCGCCCCCGCGACCACCGGGACGTTCCCGGCCGTCCAGGAGCAGGCCCCGGCCCCCGAGCCGGAGCCCGAGCCGGAGCCGGAGCCCGAGCCCGCGCCGGCCCCGCAGCCGGTCGTCCAGCCCGAGCCGGTCGTGGCGGCCGCCCCGGAGGCGGAGCGCAAGACGAGCATGTCCGAGGCCTCGACCGCCGCGGCGCGCCTGCTCGAGATCGCCTCGACCAACGCCGACCAGCTCATGGAGTCGGCGAAGGAGGAGGCCGACCGCATCGTGGGCGAGGCCAAGACGAAGGCCGAGCGCATCCTCAACGAGGCTCGCGGCAAGGCCGACCGCCTCGAGACCGAGTCGCGCATCCGTGCGCAGAAGCTCGACGAGGAGACCAACGAGCGTCGTCAGCAGTCCATCGCGGCCATCGAGCGGGAGCGCTACGAGCTCCAGCGCGACGTCGAGCACCTGCGGGCGTACGAGCGCGAGTACCGCGCCCGGCTCAAGAACTACTTCCAGAGCCAGCTCGACGGCCTGGAGGTCCAGGAGAACAGCACGTCGACGCCGGTCGAGGCGCCCACGCAGGCCGAGCCCAAGCGACTGCGCTCGCTGCTGGGCGACGACGACTCCTCGCTGTAAGCACGTCAGGATCACGAGGGCCCCGCACCGGTTGGTGCGGGGCCCTCGTGCGTCCGGGCGTCAGCCGACCGGTGCGGCGCGCTCTAGCGCGTCCGGCGCAGGGCCAGGGCGCCCAAGCCACCGGCCACGAGCACCAGGGCGGGGGAGAGGGCCAGGAAGGCCCACGCATCGCGCGACGGCCCCACCTCGTGGGCGACGCCGTCCACCCGCAGGGTGCGCGACCAGGCCTCCTTGCGGACGACGGCGCCCTCGCTCAGGAGCCGAGCCACCTCGCGGTCCAGGTGGCGCGGTGAGGCGTCGTCGAGGGCGACCATCCAGACGTCGTCGACGCCGGGGTGCTTCTCGTGCCGCAGCTCGACGGACGTCACCGTGCCTTCGAGCGCCAGGGGGAGCGTCGAGCGGGACAGGAACGCCCACGTCCCCAGGACCACGAGCAGCAGCCCGGTGGCCACGAGCGCGACGACCGCGGGGCGCAGGCGCTCAGGCGAAGGCAAGGCCGAACCCTCCCACCAGGAGTCCGGCCGCGGCGATCACCGCGAGCGGGACGGAGCGGTCGCGGGGCGCGGCCCCGACCATGCCGAGACCGGCGAGCACCGCGCCGAGGCTCTGGTTGGCCAGGTCGACGGGGTCGAATTCGGCGAGTCGGAAGATCGTCGCCTCGGTGCCGACGCCGAGCAGGACGGCGGTCCAGGTCAGGGCCACGACGACCCACGGTCGGCCGGGCAGCACGAGCGTCCCCACCGCGAGCAGCGCGTAGGTGCCGCCCGCACCGGCCAGGAAGTGGCCGGCGTAGTCGGTCCTGTCGGGGAACAGCGCCCAGTACGCCGCACCCGTGAGGACGACCGCGACCACCGACGGCAGGACCGCGGGGACGCGCGACGGGACGGGCACGTCCGGAGGCTACCGGTGCATCAGGCCTTCGTGAGGTCGAACGCCAGGCCGAGCTCGTCGTCGCGGAACGCCGTCGCGTCCGGCGCCTCGTCGACCGAGACGGCCAGCACCTCGTCGGCGATGAGGCCGGCGTGGGTGCGCAGCGCCTCGGCCGCCTCGCCGGTCGCGGTCCAGCGCAGCGCGATGCGGTCGCTGACCTCCAGGCCGGACGACTTGCGGGCCTCCTGCACGAGCCGGACGGCCTCGCGGGCCAGCCCGGCGCGGCGCAGCTCGTCGTCCAGCTCGAGGTCCAGGGCGACGGTCTCGCCCTGGTCGTTGACGACCGACCAGCCCTCGCGCGGACGCTCCGACAGCAGCACCTCCTCGGCGCTCACCTCGACGTCCTCGCCCTCGACCACGACGGTGGCGCTGCCGCCGTCGCGCAGCGCCGCGGCGAGCGCGG
>NZ_JBNFNZ010000295.1:0-3268 GCF_057364525.1 Aeromicrobium sp. PFPM2_SD2 | reverse complement strand
GCGCTGGTTCGCCGCCGCTCTCGCCCACACGTCCGACTCCCCCGTCGACCGGGCCGTCGCCCAGCTCGCGACCCGCGGCCGGGTGACCGACGTCGTGGCCACGCCCGGGGTCGGGCTGAGCGGATCGGTCGACAAGCACCCGGTCCGCCTGGGCCGGCCGGACTGGGTCGGCTCGCGCCCGTGGACGGCATCGGCACCACCGTCGGCGTCGAGGTCGACGGACGCCCCGCTCGGACGGCTCGTGGTCGCCGAGGTCGTCCGCGAGCACGCGCGTCCGTGGTGGACGCCCTGGCCGCCGACGGCGTGCGGGTGGAGCTGGTCTCGGCCGGGTCTGCGGTCGACACCGCGCACGTGGCCGACGCAGTCCGGGCGTCGAGCACTGGCACGCCGAGGCCGGCGACGCTGTGCGGGCTGCGGTCGTGGCCGGCTGCGGACGTCCGGACGCGTCGTCGGGCGACGCGGGCGCGGCGCCGGTGTCGGTGCGGACATCCGGCTCGGACCGGACGGGTCAGGCGCCGACCTGGCGCTCGACGACCTCGACGTCCGAAGGGTCGCCGACGCCCTGCGGCTCGGACGCTGGGCGGTCGCGCTGCGCACCCGGCTGCGGACCCTCGCCTGGGTCGTCGCCCCCCGCCCTCGCGGTGCTCACCTTCCTGCTGGTCACGCTCAGCGAGGAAGCACGCCCGAAACATCCGCGTGCCAGACTCCCGAGGTGCTCGAGACCGACTGGCCGCCGCACCGGCGCGAGGTGCGTCCCTGGCGCCAGACCGTGCCGAAGGGACCGCGCGCCGACCGCGACCTGCGCGAGGTCGAGGTCAGCCTGCCACCGATGATCGCCGCGCTCGACTACCCGCTCGAGCGCCCGCTGCGGCTCATGATGGACAACGCGCTCAACAACCTCGGCCGGCTCGACAACAGCCACGGCAGCCGGCTCGGTGCGCTGGACTCGTTGCTGCTGCGCACGGAGTCGGTCGCGTCGTCCAAGATCGAGAACATCGAGTCGAGCCTGTCCGACTACGCCCGGGCCCTGTTCGGTGTCCGCGCGAACGCGTCCGCCCGGTCGATGGTGTCGGCGACGGACGCGCTGGTCGGCATCATCGAGGACGCCGAGACGACCGGTCAGATCCGCCTGGACGCCCTGCTCGAGGCGCACCGCGCGCTGTTCAGCCGCAGCGCCGAGGACGCCCCCAAGGGCGGGCGCCTGCGCCGCCGGCAGAGCTGGATCGGCGGCAGCGACTACTCGCCGCGCGGCGCCCTGTTCGTCCCTCCTCCGCCCGAGACCGTGGACGCCTACCTGGCCGACCTCGTCGCCTACGCCAACCGCGACGACGTGCCGGTGCTCGTGCAGGCCGCCGTCGTGCACGCGCAGTTCGAGTCCATCCACCCCTTCCATGACGGCAACGGCCGGGTCGGACGCACGCTCGTCCACGCCGTCCTGCGCCGACGCCGCGCCACCCGTCACCTGACCGTGCCGATCGCGTCCGGGCTCGTGGCCAACCGGCAGCGCTACTTCGACGCGCTCGGCGACTACCGCGAGGGGCGGGCGTACACGCTGATCGGGCTGCTCACGTCGTCCACGCTCATCGCCAGCCACGAGTCGCGGACGACGGCGACGCACCTGCACGAGATCCGGCAGGCGTGGGCGGCCGCGGTCGGGCCGGTGCGCGGCGGGACGGCGCTGGCCCGGCTGCTCGAGCTGCTCCCCCGCGAGCCGATCGTCACCGCCGACGTCGTCGCCGAGGCCCTCGGTCTCTCGGTGCGCGTGGACGAGCGCCTGGTCGAGCGCGACCGCGACGAGACCGTCGAGCAGGTGCGTGAGCGCGTCCGCGCCGTGCTGGCCGACCACCATGGGGACCTGCTGGTCGTCAGCCACGGCGACACCATCGTGGTCGCCGTCGAGCTGCTCACCGGCAGCCCGTGCGAGCTGCCCGGCAACGCCCAGGCGATCGTGACGTCGAACACCCTCGCGCGACCTCACTGACCTGCTAGGTTCGTGCCACCTCGGTCGGAGGAAGCCGGTGGGAATCCGGCGCAGTCGCGCTACTGTGACGCCCCTTGCGGGGTGGAGCCAGACCCGACGGCCGAGGCGAACATCCATCGATGGGACGCAGAATCCCCAAGGAGTGTCAGATGCCTCAGGCAACCACGGCCGTCCCGGCCGCCCTTCCCCAGATCCCCGTCGCGGCGCTCGCGCCCTGGGCGGTCTTCTTCGCCCTGCTCACGACCGTCGTGCTGTTCTTCGTCGGCGCCGAGCAGGGTGCGTTCTCGGTCTTCGAGGGCACCGCGATCCACGAGTGGGTCCACGACGCCCGCCACGTCATGGGCTACCCCTGCCACTGACGCAGCCGCGCGCCACCGCCGTCGGGTCCTGACCCGACGTCCTTCCCGGACCTCGCGTCCGGGTCCTCACTCACCCTCGTCCCGGCGGCTCGTGCTGCCCGGACGCCGCGAACGGAACCCTCATGACCCCACGCACCTTCCTCGTCCACGGCCTGCTGGCCGGTCTCGTCGCCGGCCTGGCCGCCTTCCTCGTCGCCTACGTCGTGGCCGAGCCCCAGGTCGACGCCGCCATCGCGCTGGAGGAGGCGGGCTCGGCCGAGCCGCCCAGCACAGCCACGACGAGGGCACCGCCGCCCACTCCCACGAGCACGACGAGGAGGAGGCCGGCCACAGCCACGGCGAGGGCGCCGAGGTCTCCCGCTCGACCCAGTCCACCTGGGGCCTGGCCACCGGCACGCTCCTGCTCGGCACCCGTTGCTCGGCGGCGCCACCGCGGCTGGCCGCCGCCTTCGCCCTCGGCCGCCTGGGCCGGCTGGACGCCCGCGGGGCCACCGCGGTGGTGGCCCTGGTCGGCTTCGTCGCCACGGCCCTCGTGCCCTTCCTCAAGTACCCGCCGACCCCACCGGCGGTGGGCGACGGCGAGACGATCGGCGAGCGTACCGCCCTCTACTTCGGCTTCTGGGCGATCAGCCTGGTCGCGGCGGTGGCCGCGGTCGTCCTGGCCCGCCGCCTGCTCGAGCCGCTGGGCGGCTTCGGCGCCGTGGTCGCCGCGACCGCGGTCTACCTCGTCGTGGTCGTCGGCCTCGGCACGGCCCTGCCCACCGTCAACGAGCTGGGCGACTTCCCCGCCGACGTGCTCTGGTACTTCCGCCGCGAGTCGCTGCTGACGCTCGTCGCGCTGTGGGCCGCACTCGGCGTCGTCCTCACCGCCCTGGTCGGGCGGGACGCCGACCGCGCCCTCGCAGCCCAGCAGCGGCGTGAGGCGCCG
>NZ_JBNFNZ010000294.1:0-3270 GCF_057364525.1 Aeromicrobium sp. PFPM2_SD2 | reverse complement strand
GCCCAGGCGTAGGCGGCGGTGTCGACGACCTCGTCGCCCATGCCGGCAGCGGACGGCCAGGCCGCCGCGCTCGACGCCGGGCTCGGAGACCGCGACCAGGTGCCACTCGATGGCGTCCTGCTCGGTGCTCAGGTCGACGCCCGGGTCGCGCAGCGTCGTCTCGGTGCGGTCGGCGTGCGAGCCGCGCACGGTGACGCAGGTCAGGTCGCGCTCGGGCTGCAGCGTGTCGGTGTAGACGGCGACCCGGCCGGCGCCGGCGTCCTCGGGGATCCGGTCGTTCACCCGGGTCACCTCGGCCTCGCGCAGCGGGTCCCAGTCGCCGGCCGCGACGGCCACCGCGGTCATCCAGGAGCCGAGGGCCAGGAGCAGCGCGAGCAGGTACCACAGCGGGCTCGTCGGTCTCACCGGCTCACCTTCGCACACGGTCCCTGCCGGGACGACGAAGCGGCCCCCGAGTCGTGCTCGGGGGCCGCTGCGCGTCGTGCGGGTCGGGTCAGAACGCCGACTCGTCCAGCTCCATGACGTCCAGGTCGACGGCCTCGGCGATCGCCCGCTCGGCGGTGATCTTGGGCAGCACCTGGCGGGTGAACCACTGGGCGGCGGCGACCTTGCCCTCGTAGAAGGCCTTGTCGTTCGCCGACGGCGTGCCGTCGAGCTTGGCCAGCGCGACCTCGGCGCCGCGCAGCAGCAGCCACGACGTCACCATGTCGCCCAGGACGTACAGCAGGCGCGTGGTGTTCAGGCCGACCTTGTACAGGTTCTTGAGGTCGCCCTTCTCGTCGGCCGGGTTCGACGCCATGAGGTCGTTGAACAACGCGCCGAGGATGGCCTGGGTGTCCTCCAGGCCCTTGGCCAGCAGCTCGCGCTCGAGCTTGAGCCGGCCGTTGCCCGCCTCGTTGTCGATGAACGACTGGATCTGCTCGTTCAGGAAGCCGACGGCGCGGCCCTTGTCCTTGACGATCTTGCGGAAGAACAGGTCCTGGCCCTGGATCGCCGTGGTGCCCTCGTAGAGCGTGTCGATCTTGGCGTCGCGGACGTACTGCTCGATCGGGTACTCCTGCAGGAAGCCCGAGCCGCCGAAGGTCTGCAGGGACTCGGTGCCCAGCAGCGTCCACGAGCGCTCCGAGCCGTAGCCCTTGACGATCGGGAGCAGGAAGTCGTTCATGGACTCGGCCAGCGAGGCGTCCTCGCCCGCGGCCTTCTTGACCATGATCTCGTCCTGGAAGGTGGCCGTGTAGAGCATGAGCGAGCGCATGCCCTCGGCGTAGGCCTTCTGCGTCATGAGCGAGCGGCGCACGTCGGGGTGGTGCGTGATGGTGACGCGCGGGGCCGTCTTGTCGGCGGACTGCGTCAGGTCGGCGCCCTGGACGCGCTCCTTGGCGTACTCGAGCGCGTTGAGGTAGCCGGTCGACAGCGTCGCGATGGCCTTGGCACCGACCATCATGCGGGCGTTCTCGATGACCTGGAACATCTGCGCGATGCCGTTGTGCACCTCGCCGAGCAGCCAGCCGCGGGCGGGCTCCTTCTCGCCGAAGGTGACCTCGCAGGTCGTGGAGACCTTGAGGCCCATCTTCTTCTCGACGTTGGTGACGTAGGCGCCGTTGCGCTCGCCGGTCAGCTCGCCGGTCTCGAGGTCGAAGTGGTGCTTGGGGACGAGGAACAGGCTCAGGCCCTTGGTGCCCGGGCCGCCGACGCCCTCGATGCCCACGGGACGCGCGAGCACGAGGTGCATGATGTTCTCGCTCATGTCGTGCTCGGCCGACGTGATGAAGCGCTTGACGCCCTGGATGTTCCAGGTGCCGTCCTCGTTGAGCGTCGCCTTGGTGCGGCCGGCGCCGACGTCGGAGCCCGCGTCGGGCTCGGTCAGCACCATCGTGGCGCCCCACTGGCGCTCGACCATGTGCTCGGCGATCTTCTTGTCGCGCTCGGTGCCGTTCTCGAACACGACGCGCGAGAAGCCGGCGCCGGCGGAGTACATCCAGATGGCCGGGTTGGCGCCCAGGACGAACTCGGCCGAGCCCCACACGAGCGAGCTGGGGACGCGCTGGCCGCCGAGCTCCTCGGGGATCTGCATGCGCCACCACTCGGCGTCCATCCACGTCTTGTACGACTTCGCGAACGCCTCGTTCATGACCGCCGAGCTGGTCGCGGGGTCGAAGACCGGCGGGTTGCGGTCGGCGTCCTCGAAGGAGGACGCGAGGTCCTCGCGGGAGAGGCGCTCGATCTCGCCCAGGATGCTCCGCGCGGTGTCGGCGTCGACCTCGTCGAAGGGGCCCTGGCCGAGGACGGAGCCTCGGTCGAACAGCTCGAAGAGGTTGAACTCGACGTCGCGCAGGTTGCTCTTGTAGTGGCTCATGGGCCGGTTCCTCACAGGGTGTCTCTGGTGCCGGGACCCCAGCGGCACGAGGCGAGGAGCCAGCGTGCTACTGGTTAGTAACTTCAGTATCCCCTGCGGGAGGCCGCACGACAAGGGCGGGGTCGGAATCGGCGAGCCGCGCCGGGAGGTCGGCCAGGGAGTCCAGGACGAGCGCGGCACCGGCGACGGTCAGCTCCTCGGCCGAGCACGGGCCCGTGGTGACCCCCACGCCGGGGACGCCGGCGATCCGGGCGGCGTCCATGTCGTGCACGTGGTCGCCGACGTAGAGCGTGGCGCGCTCGGCCACCAGGACGTCCGCCTTGCCGCCGCGCCACACGTCGCCGTGGACGGCGTCGACGGGCAGGTGCAGGTGCTGGACGTGCAGGTCGGCGTTGCGCTGGGCCTTCGCGGTGACGAGCAGGGTGCGTCCGCGCTCGGCGGCGGCCTCGAGCGCCTCGCGGGCGCCGGGCAGCAGCGTGACGCGGTCGACGGCGATGGCCGGGTAGAGCGCCCGGTAGCGGTCGGCCATCTCGGGGACGGCCTCGGTGGGGAACCAGTGGGCCAGCTCGGCCTCGACCGGCGGACCGAGCCGCGAGACGACGAGGTCGGAGTCGATGGCGGTGCCGGTGCGCGCCGCGAGCTCGTCGTACACCGCCTTGATGCCCGGCCGGGAGTCGATGAGGGTCATGTCGAGGTCGAAGCCGGTGCAGGTCACGTCCCGACCCTAGGCTGTGTGTCCGTGTCCGCCTCCCGAGTCCTGCAGCGCCCGGACCGGCTGTGGGTCGACCTGCCGCTGGCCGTCGCGTTCGGCGGCTTCGGCCTGCTGATCAGCCCCGACTACGGGCTCGGCACCGGCGGCGTTCCCGCGCTGCTCGTCATGGTCGCGGCGCTCGCCGTGCGCCGGGTCGCGCGGC
>NZ_JBNFNZ010000293.1:0-3273 GCF_057364525.1 Aeromicrobium sp. PFPM2_SD2 | reverse complement strand
CGCGGCGTCGGTGAGCGTGACGGCGATGCCCCGCGCTCGTGGCGATGCGGGGCGGCCTCCAGCTTTGGTGACCAATGCCGCCGGTGCCGACCTTGGACTCGCTCGGCCGCGTGACGTCGATGCCGCCGAGGTCGTCGAACGAGCGCACCTCGGGGATGCGCTGCGCACCGGGGCGCGACGGCGGGCCGTCGTACAGCGCGTCGACGTCCGACAGCAGGACGAGCCGGTCGGCGTGCACCAGGTGCGCCACCAGGGCGGCCAGCCGGTCGTTGTCGCCGAAGCGGATCTCGCTGGTCGCGACGGTGTCGTTCTCGTTGACGATCGGCACCGCGCCGAGCTCGAGCAGCTTCGCGAACGTCTGGTAGGCGTTGCGGTAGCGGCTGCGGCGCGTGACGTCCTCGACGGTCAGCAGCACCTGGCCGGTGGTCAGGCCGTGCTGGGCGAAGCGCGCGGTGTACCGCGCGACCAGGCGTCCCTGCCCGACGCTCGCGGCCGCCTGCTGCGTGGCCAGGTCGCGGGGGCGCGTGGCCAGGCCCAGCGGGGCCAGGCCGGCGGCGATGGCGCCGGAGCTGACCAGCACCACCTCGTCACCGCGCTGCGTCGCCTCGGCGAGGGTGTCGACGAGCGCGTTGAGCCGCTCCGGGTCCAGTCCCCCGCCGACGGTCGTCAGCGACGACGACCCCACCTTGACGACGAGCCGGCTCACCGCTGCCCGTCCTCCACGTCCTCGGCCTGCGCCGCGTCGGCGTCCTCGTCATCGTCCAGCTCGTCGTCGCCGATCTCGAAGACCTGCACGCCGTCGTACTCGTCGAAGGACGTCCAGTCGTCGCCGTCGCCGGCCTCGGACGACTCCGCGTCCTCGTCGGCGAAGGGGCTGACGTACTCGGGCGGCTCCTCGCCGCGCTCGCGCGCCTCGCGAGCCGCGATCTCCCACGCGCGCCGGGCCAGCAGCTCCTCGCGGCGCTCGCGGTTGGTGCGGCGCATGTTCTGCTCCAGGCGCAGGTCCTCGCCGCGGCGCGAGCAGCTCGGCCCCGGCGACGTTCTGCGGGTCGAAGTCGAACACGACGGCGTTGGACTCCTCGCCGATGACGACGTCGTCACCGGCCTCAGCGCCCAGCTCGAGCAGCCGCTCCTCGACGCCGAGCCGGTTGAGCCGGTCGGCCAGGAAGCCGACGGCCTCGTCGTTGCCGAAGTCGGTCTGGCGCACCCAACGGGTCGGCTTCTCGCCGCGGACGATCCACTGCCCGCCCTTGTGCTCGATGGTGAACTCGTCGCCCACCCCGGCCTCGGCCTGGGGACGCAGCACGATGCGCGTCGCCTCGACCTGCGGCTTCTTGGCCCGCTCGGCCTCCACGATCGCGGCCATCGCGAACGACAGCTCGCGCAGGCCCTGGTGGCTGGCGGCCGAGACGTCGAACACCCGCAGGCCGCGCTCCACCAGGTCGTCGCGCACGAAGCTCGCGATCTCGGCGGCGTCCGGCACGTCGGTCTTGTTCAGCGCGACCAGGCGCGGACGGTCCTCGAGGCCGCCGTAGCGGGACAGCTCGTTCTCGATGACGTCCAGGTCGGTCAGCGGGTCGCGCCCGGGCTCGACGGTGGCGCAGTCGATGACGTGCACGAGCGCGGCGCAGCGCTCGACGTGGCGCAGGAAGTCGTGGCCCAGGCCGCGTCCCTCGCTCGCGCCCTCGATGAGGCCGGGGACGTCGGCGACCGTGAACGTGGTCGAGCCGGCCGTCACGACGCCCAGGTTCGGCACCAGCGTCGTGAACGGGTAGTCGGCGATCTTCGGCCGGGCCCGCGACAGCGCCGCGATGAGGCTGGACTTGCCGGCCGACGGGAAGCCGACCAGGCCGATGTCGGCCACGACCTTGAGCTCGAGGACGATCGTGCGCTCCTCGCCGGGCTCGCCCATGAGGGCGAAGCCGGGCGCGCGGCGCTTGCTCGAGGCGAGCGCGGCGTTGCCGAGGCCGCCGCGGCCGCCCTGGGCGATGACGAGCTCGGTGCCGACGCCCACGAGGTCGGCGAGCACCTCGCCGTCCTGCGTCGTGACGACGGTGCCGTCGGGCACCTTGAGCACGAGGTCGTCGCCGTTGGCGCCCGAGCGGTTGCTGCCGGCACCGTGGCCGCCGCGCCCGGCACGCCGGTGCGGCTCGTGGTGGTAGTCGACCAGCGTGGTGACGTCCTGCGCGACCCGCAGGATCACGCTGCCGCCGTGGCCGCCGTTGCCGCCGTCGGGACCGCCGAGCGGCTTGAACTTCTCGCGGTGGACCGACGCGATGCCGTTGCCGCCCGCACCGGCGGCGACGTGCAACGTCACGCGGTCCACGAACGTGGGGATGGCCACGACTGAGCTCCTCGAACGAAAGGGGTGGGAAGAGGAAAGGGGCAGCCCGCGTGGTGCGGACTGCCCCTCTCAGGTCACGTGCGCCGGACTAGAGCTCCGACGGGACGATGTTGACGACCTTGCGACCACGACGCGTGCCGAACTCGACCGCACCGGCCGACAGGGCGAACAGCGTGTCGTCGCCACCGCGGCCGACGTTGGTGCCGGGGTGGAAGTGCGTGCCGCGCTGGCGGACGATGATCTCGCCGGCGCTGACGACCTGGCCGCCGAAGCGCTTCACGCCGAGGCGCTGGGCATTGGAGTCGCGGCCGTTCTTGGTGGAGGCGGCGCCCTTCTTGTGTGCCATCTTCTAAGCCCCTACTTCTCGATCCCGGTGATCTTCACCTGGGTGTACTTCTGACGGTGACCCTGGCGCTTCTTGTAGCCGGTCTTGTTCTTGTACTTCTGGATGATGATCTTCGGGCCCTTGGTGCCACCGAGGACCTCGGCCGTCACCGTCAGCTTGCCGAGCGCGTCAGCGTCCGACGTGACGGCGTCGCCGTCGACCAGCAGCACGGCGGGCAGCGTCAGGGTGTCGCCCTCGGACGCGGCGACCTTGTCGATCTCGATGACGTCACCGACGGAGACCTTCTGCTGGCCGCCGCCACTGCGCACGATTGCGTACACCACGGGATTCCTCACTGTGTCAATGCGTTCAGGTCGCGGTCCGACGGTGCCGGGCACGCGAAGACGGTGCGGCGAAAGGCGCACCGAGGGTCGAGTCTACTGATCGGTGCCCTCGTCGGTCAAAACGGGCTCCGTCACAGTCGTCGGCAGCTCGATCGGCTTGGGGGCCCCGGCCGAGCGGCTGGACGAGCGACGGCGCGGACGCGACGTGCTGCGGACCGGCGCCGAGACGACCGGACCGGTGCGGACCGGCTCCGGCGTCG
>NZ_JBNFNZ010000292.1:0-3277 GCF_057364525.1 Aeromicrobium sp. PFPM2_SD2 | reverse complement strand
TCGCCCGGCCGGTCTCGCGCCACGCCCGCACGACGTCCAGCAGCGAGTCCGCCGGCGTCGGGCGCGCCAGCAGGAAGCCCTGCGCGTACGTCGCGCCCAGCCCGGTGATCGTCCGCAGCTGCTCGGGCGTCTCGACCCCCTCGGCCGTGACCTGCAGCTCCATCGCGTTGGCCAGCAGGATGAGCATGCGCACCACCGCGTGCGCGCTCGGGTTGGTCTCGATCTCGGAGATGAACGCCCGGTCGATCTTGAGGCCGTCCACGTCGAACTGCGTGACCTGCTTGAGCGAGGACGAGCCCGAGCCCATGTCGTCCCAGGTCAGCGAGACGCCGTCGTCGCGCAGCGCGTTGAGCTGCGGCGCCGCCCGGGTCAGCAGCTCGGGGTCGGTGTCCTCGACGAGCTCCAGGCGCAGCGAGCGCGACGGCACCCCGTGGCGGTGCAGCGACGCCATGACCCGCTCGTGCAGGTCCGCCCGCTCGAGCACCTGGCGCGACAGGTTCACGTTGAGCCACGGCGGCACGCCCTCGACGCCGGACGCCCGCCAGCGGGCGAAGTCGGCCAGCGCCCGGTCGACGACCCACAGGTCGACCTCGTCGGCCAGGCCGAGGCGGGCCGCGTCGTGGAGGAACTGCGCCGGGCTGAGCAGTCCCCGCGTCGGGTGGTTCCAGCGCAGCAGCGCCTCGACGCTGCCGAACGCGAAGTCGTTCAGGCTCACGATCGGCTGGTAGTACAGCGTCAGCTCGTCCTCGCGCAGCGCGCGCTCGATCGCCTCGCGGATCTGGTGGTCGGGGTCGCGGTGCAGCGCGCCGCTCTCGGTGAGGGTGAGGTGCCCGTGGTCGGGGTCGGAGATGACGACCCGGCCGCCGCCGACGTTCTTGGCCGCGTACATGGCCAGGTCGGCCTCGCGCAGCAGCTCCTCGGCGTCGGCCGCGCCGGCCCGGCTCACGGCCGTGCCGATGGACGCACGCAAGCCGGCCTCGTCGCTCAGGGCCACGCGGAAGCCCTCGGCCGCCCGCGCCGCGTCCTCCGACGACCTCCGCGGGCGACGGTCCGAACGGACGGTGCAGGATCGCGGCGAACTCGTCGCCGCCGAGCCGGGCCACCATGTCGCCGGGCTGCGCCTCGTGGCTCAGCGCATGCGCCGCGTCGCGCAGCGCCTCGTCGCCGGCCTCGTGGCCCAGGCCGTCGTTGATCTGCTTGAAGTCGTCCAGGTCGACGAACAGGACGGCGACCGCCCGGTCGGCGTGCGAGCCGGCCTCGCGGCAGACCTCCTGCAGGCGCTCCAGGAACCGCGCCCGGTTCGGCAGGCCGGTCAGGTCGTCGTGCGAGGCGCGAGTCATGAACGCCCCGGCCAGCGCCTGCATGATCGCCGCCGACGGCGCGACGCGGAGCTCGTCGCCGGCCTGCACGACGACGTCCTGCCAGCGCTCGCCCGGATGGGTGAGGATGCGCGTGGCGGCGGTCGTGAGGTCGGTGTCGGACGCGAGCACGAGCGGCGCCCAGTCGGCCACCGTGCCGACGGAGCGACGCTGGTTCAGCACCCGCCCGAACCCGAGCCGTCCGCTCAGCACGTGGCCCAGGTGGGCGCGGGTGATGATGCCGACCTGGCCGTCGTCGCCGTCGACCACGATGCTGCTCAGCGAGGCGTCCGCGGAGAAGATCTCCTCCACCTCGACGCAGCCCGCGGACTGGCCGACCCGGAGCGCCGGACGGCTCATCTCCACCAGGTCACGAGTCGCGGCGGCCGCGAGGGGCTCGAGCCACGCGGCGTCTTCGGTGCTCACTCGCTCCCTATCGGCCTCGCCGACCGAGGACTGAGCGTTCGAGCCCGGCCACGAGTGTGCTCTGGCGCACCCCGCGACCGCTAGCCTCGCTGGCGTGACGGAGCGCGAGATCACCGAGCCGGTCGACCTGTGCCGCGAGGACGGGTCGCTCAACCCGGACGCCGTCGGCTGGGCCCGGCGTCCCCTGCACCGCGCGAACCTGCGCCGCCGCCTCGGCAACGGCTGGGGGCGCACCAAGCGCTGGGAGTACTGGGGCGTCGTGTCGGACAAGTACGTCGTCGGCGTGCAGATCTCGACCCTGGACTACGTGGGCGTGCACGGGCTGTACGTGCTCGAGCGGGCCAGCGGGCGCGAGTGGCGCCAGGACGCGACCGTGCCGCTCGGCCGCGGGGTGGGCCTGCTCGACCACGCCGGCGAGGGACGCATCGCGGTGACCCGCGGGCCGATCCGCGTCGCCGCCGACCAGAAGCGCGACCGCACGACGCTGACCGCGCACTCCCCCTCCATGAGCTCGACCTCGTGATGGAGCGCCCGCCGGCCCAGGAGTCGATGAGCGTCGTCGTGCCGTGGAGCGCCTCGCGCTTCCAGTACACGCTCAAGGACCTCGCGCTGACCACGCGCGGCACGCTCGTGCTCGACGGCGTCCGCCGGACGCTCGGCGCCCACGCCTACGCGGTGCTCGACCACGGCCGCGGCCGGTGGCCGTACCGCGCGTCCTGGAACTGGGCGGCGGGCAGCGGCCCCGGTGGCAACGCCGTGCAGCTCGGCGGACGCTGGACCGACGGCACCGGCTCGACCGAGAACGCGATCCTCGTCGACGGCGTCGTGCACAAGATCGGCCGCGACCTGGCCTGGACGTACGACCGGCGCGACTGGTCGCGACCGTGGCGCGTGGAGGGCGAGGGGGTCGACGCGACCCTGACGCCGTTCCACGTGCGCAGCGCGAGCACCGAGCTCGGCCTCCTGGGCAGCCACACCCGTCAGGCGTTCGGCACCTGGCGCGGCCGCGCGACCGCCGACGACGGCACCACCCTCGACCTGGCCGGGCTGACCGGCTGGGCCGAGGAGGCGCGCAACCGCTGGTAGGTCAGTCCTTGCGACGCGGCTTGCGCGGACGCTCGTCGCGGTCGCGGCCCTTCGTCGACCCGCCCTTGTAGCCCGACTTGTAGCCGCCCTTGGCGCCGCCGCCACCGCCGCCGCGCGGGCCGCGGTCGGCCTGCAGCTCGATGAGCTTGCCCGAGATGCGGGTGTCGCGCAGCGCGTCCAGGACGTGCGGGGGCAGGTCGGCCGGCAGCTCGACGATCGAGTGGTCGACGCGGATGTCGATCTTGCCGAAGTCGCCGCGCGACAGGCCGCCCTCGTTGGCCAGCGCGCCGACGATCTGGCGCGGCAGCACCTTGTGCCGCTTGCCGACGCTGATCCGGTACGGCGCGTAGCGGCCCGACGGGTCGCGGCGCGGACCGCGGTCGGGACGCTCGCCGTCGCGGCGCTGC
>NZ_JBNFNZ010000291.1:0-3291 GCF_057364525.1 Aeromicrobium sp. PFPM2_SD2 | reverse complement strand
AGCGAGGGCGACAACCCGGGCAAGCACCGCGGGTGGGACCGCGAGCGCGGCTGGGAGCGCCACGGCGACGACCGCGGCCAGGGCCACGGGCGCTAGCCGCACACCTCTTCACACGGCACGACACGACGGGGCCGGGACGAGAGATCGTCCCGGCCCCGTCGTCGTGCGTGGGCTCAGCGCAGGGCGCGCGTCAGCCCGCGGGCGATCACCTCGCGCTGCCAGCGGACGAAGGTCTCGGTGAAGTGGTGGCTGTCGCGGTAGATGATGATGCCCCGCTTCGTCGCCATGCAGCTGCGCGAGGAGCACAGCGAGCCGGTGATGCTGACGAGCCGGCGTGACGGCACCAGCCCACGCATCAGCTTGGCGCGGGCCGACGACGTCCAGAAGCGCTGCGAGCTCAGCGCGTACGACCGGCTCTCGTTGCAGCGGCTGGGCCGCGACTGGTTGCCGCGCAGGCACCGCGGCACGTGGTGGCCGAACTTCGGGGTGTCGTTGAGCAGGACGACCCGGGCACCGCCGCGCTGCAGGTAGGCGATCCGCTGGCGCATGCCGCTGATGAAGCGGGCCCGGCGCTGGGAGTCGCTGCGGTGCCGCGACGTGGCGTAGGCGTGCGTCTCGTACAGGGCGGTGACGACGTAGTCGTAGTGGGCGCGGCGCACCTTGCGCATGACGTTGCGGTTCCAGGCGGCGCACTGCTTGCCGGCGCGGCCGTTGTACTTGCCGAACGAGCACGCCGTCTTGCCGTACACGTCCACGCGCCAGCCGCGGGTCCGGCCCGCGTGGTCGAGCGCGGTGACGTACTGCTTGGTGACCGAGTCGCCGATGACGGCGACGCGCACCCGGCTCGAGCGCTTGCCGAACGCACAGTACGTGGGCCGGGAGCCCGACGTCTTGGTCTGGTAGCAGGACGCCATGTAGTCGGAGCGGACGTCCGAGGTGGCTCGGGCGGGGCTGGGGCGCAGGGCCGCGGAGGCGGACGGTGCGCTGAGCAGACCGGCGGCGACCACGGTGACGAGCAGGATCGCGAGGCGCTTCATGTCACCACGCTACGCGCGGTTCAGTCCACGCGATAGCCCGCGCCGCGCACCGTCGTGACGAAGTCCGAGCCCAGCTTCTTGCGCAGGTAGCCGATGTAGACGTCGACGACGTTGGACCCCGGGTCGAAGTCGTAGCCCCACACCTGGGACAGCAGCTGCTCGCGCGACAGCACCTGCCCGCGGTGGCGCACCAGCACCTCGGCCAGCGTCATCTCGCGGGCCGACAGCTCCACGACCTTCTCGCCGACGGACGCGCGGTGGCGGCGCAGGTCGAGGGTCACGTCGCCGACCGTCATCTCCACCAGCGCCGGCTCGCCCTGGTCGCGCAGGCGCAGCCGGACGCGCGCGAGCAGCTCGTCGAAGCGGAACGGCTTGGCCATGTAGTCGGCGGCGCCGCCCTCGAGGGCGGCGACCGTGGTCTGCAGCGAGTCGCGAGCGGTCAGCACGATCACCGGCAGCGTCGGGGCCTCGACCGACAGCCGGCTCAGGACGCCGAAGCCGTCCAGGACCGGCAGGCCGATGTCCAGGACGACGAGGTCGGCCTCGCCGGCCAGCGCGAGGTCGAGCGCCGACTGGCCGTCGGCGACGACGGTGGGGGAGAAGCCCTCGGCCCGCAGGCCCTTGGCCACGAACGAGGCGATGCGCTCCTCGTCCTCGGCGATGAGGATCCGGTTCACTGCTGCTCCTTCACGGGAAGGCGCAACCGCACGGTCGCGCCGGTCTCGGTGTCGTCCAGGACGACGGCGCCGCCGTGCGCCGTCGCGATCGCCTCGACGATGGACAGGCCCAGCCCGAGGCCGAAGCGGTCGTCGTCGCTGGCTCCGCGGCTGAACCGCTCGAACAGCCGGTCGCGCAGGTGCGGCTCGACGCCCGGGCCGGTGTCGCGCACCCACAGGTCGAGCTGCCCGCCGGCGAGCGCCGAGCCCACGCCGATCTCGTCGCCCGGCGAGGTGTGCCGCACGGCGTTGTCGGTGAGCTGCAGCAGCGCCTGGACGATGCGCTGCTCGTCGAGCTCGGCGGTGACGTCGGCGACCGAGTCGACCCGCCACACCCGGTCGCCGAGCGCCTTGGCCCGGGCCACCACGCCGTGGGTGACCGCGGCGACGTCGGTCGGGTGGGGCTGGACGAAGTCGGTGCGCCGGGCCCGCGCGAGCACCAGCAGGTCCTCCACGAGCCGGGTCATGCGGTCGATCTCGTCCAGCAGCAGCCGCCGCGTCTCGTCGACGTCCTGCGCGTCGTGCGGGTCGAGCACCTCCAGGTGCCCGCGCAGGACGGTGAGCGGGGTACGCAGCTCGTGGCCGGCGTCGTCGAGCAGCCGGCGCTGGGCGGTCAGCGCGGCGTCGAGCCGGTCGAGCATGGCGTTGAAGGTGCGCTGGAGGTCGGCCAGGTCGTCGGTGCCGCTGACCGTCATGCGGCGGCTGACGTCGCCCTCGGTGATCTGCAGCGCCGTGTCGCGCAGGTTGCGCACCGGACGCAGCAGGGTGCCGGCGATGCGCGAGGACAGCGCGGCGACGACGAGCACGGCGAGCACGGCCAGGGCGGTGTAGTTGAGCACCAGGGCGCGCAGCCCCTCGCGGTCGGCGCTGAGGTCGTGCACCGCGACGAGGGCGGCGGACGTGTCGTCGATCGCGATGGGCTTCACCGCCACCCGGTACGTGCGGTCGCCGACGGTCAGGTCGCGCACCCCGCCGCCGGCCTCGCGCAGCCGGTCGACGAGCGGCCACAGCCGGCGCGAGCGCTCCAGCTCGACGTTGCGCTCGCCCTGCACCGACGTGGTGCCGTCGCTGGCGACGCCGTAGAGGTCCTCGTTGTGGCCGGCCAGGCTCTGGGCCAGGAACGCCTCGAGCAGGCGGTCGGACGTCCGGTACGGCTGACCGGTGTCGAGGTCGCCGTCCGCGCGCACGGTCTCCAGGTGGTCCAGCTGGTGGGCCAGGCTCTCGTCGGCCTCCTCGTCGATGCGGCCCGACTCCACGCCGTACAGCGTCACCCCGACGCCGGTGAGCACGAGCGCGGTGATCGCCGCGACGGCGAACGCGAGCCGCTGGCGCACGGGGAGGCGACGCAGCGGGCGCAGCCGGCCCGTGACGGTCGCGAGGCGGGGGAGCGGGGGACTCATCCGGTGACGTCGGCGACGGTGGCGTCGTAGGCGCGCAGCAGGTCGTCCGCGTCGACCCATACGCTCCAGCCCGGCTCGCCGGCGCCGAGCGAGATGCGGCGGCCGACGACCGACGCGTCGGCGACCACGGGCCACTCG
>NZ_JBNFNZ010000290.1:0-3327 GCF_057364525.1 Aeromicrobium sp. PFPM2_SD2 | reverse complement strand
CGGCGTCGAGGTTCTCGGCGTCGGCAGCAGCGGCCCCGGCGGGGCGTGCACCTCGAGCGTCGCCAGCCCGAGGCGGCGCTGCAGCGGACCCTGCGTGATGGCCGCGGACTGGATCTTGCGCACCGGTGCCACGTGGGTGACGAGCCGCAGCGCCCGCGCCGCGACACCAGCACCCGCTCGTCCAGGCCGAGCCAGCGACGGCTCCACTGCAGCGGGTCGAGCGGACGCGCGCGCCGGGTGGCCGGCGTGCGGGGGACGGCCTCGACGTCCACGCCGTCGAGGAGGCGGGCGACGAGCGCCATCGCCTCGGGACGCAGGGCGACCGGCAGCAGGGTGGCGCGGTCCTCCAGGGCGTCGTCGCCGGCGCTGGGAGCCCCGTAGCCGGCCACGTCGACCTCGAGCTGGGCCCAGCCGAGGCGGCGCCACACGAGCGGCTCAGCGACGATGAGCCCCTGCACGCGGTCGACGGGGACGGTCTGCGAGACGCGCGAGAGCAGGCCCCGCTCGATGCGTAGCGTGCGGCCGCGGCGCTCCAGGGTGAAGCCCCAGTTCTGGACGACGCGGGTCATGAGCGTCTGGCCGAGGCCGAGCGCGAAGGGGAAGGCCGCGGCGATCACGCCCCACGTCCCGGCGAGGAGGCCCACGACGACGCCCCCGAGCACCATGACCACGACCGCCGCGGTGAGCAGGGCGACGTCCAGCCGCAGGAAGGTCGCGAGCACCAGGCGCCCGAGCGGCACGACGACGACCTCGTCGGTGGTGGTCGCGGCGGGGGACGCGTCGGGGGACGCGTCGGCGTCGGCGGAGGGGACGGGCTCGGCACCGGTGTGCGCGTCCGCAGGGGCCGACCCGGCCCGCTCGAGCAGCCACGCGCGCATGTGCCGGGCCTCGCGCAGCGGGAGGTACTTCAGCGTCGTGGTCGAGTCCGAGCCGCCGGCGCTCTCGACCTCCAGCTGGGCGAGCCCGAGCAGCCGCGCGACGAACGGCTCGGTGACGTCGACGGACTGGATGCGCTCGTAGGGCACGCGGCGCGAGGTGTGCACGAGCATCCCGCTGGTCTGGCGCAGCTCGGTGGCGTCGAGGACGTACCGGGTGAACCACCACGACCCGGCGGTGAGGGCGGCCGCGCCGACCACGAGCGCGACGCCGCCGGCGAGCACGCCCCACCAGGGGACGTGCCGGATCCACGACTCGCCGGTCACCAGCGCGACGACGACCAGGCCCACGACCCAGCGCGCGGCCGTGGCGCCCTCGGCGAGCGGGTGAGCGGGTGGTGCGCGACCCTCGCGGTCAGACACCGGCGCCCCGCTCCCGCACGCGGCGGTCAGGACGTCGCGCAGGCGAGCCGCCTCGTCGGTCGGCAGGCCGGGCAGCGTCGCCGCGGTGCGCGGGCTCGCGGTGTGGACCGTGATGGTGGCGATGCCGAGCCGGCGCTGCAGCGGGCCGGCCTCGACGTCGACGTACTGCAGCCGGCCGTACGGCACCACCGTCAGCGAGCGGAACAGCACGCCGGACGTGATGACCAGCTCCTCGTCGGACTCGCGGTAGCCCCACCGGGCCTGCTGGCGTCCGGCGACGGCCCACGCGGCGGCGAGCTCGACGGCACCGGCGACCAGGACGACCGCCCCGATGACGCGCACCCAGACCGCCAGGTCGGGGACGACGAGGAGGCCCACCCCGATGAGGACCAGCGGGACGGCCACCAGCACGGCCACCAGCCGGTCGCGCGTGGCCAGGGCGGGGGAGACGCGCTGCCAGGTGCCCTGGGGCGCGGCGAAGAGGTCGGTCACCCGCCGACCGTACCGGTCCGCGGCCGGCCCCCGGCCAGGTTGACCCCCCGAGGTCCGCGGGGCGATACTGGCAGACGGAGATCGCGCGACCCGCGGCTCCCTCACCACCAGGATCCTCGGAGACTTCACCCATGGCCAAGGCCCTCCTCGGCGCCGTCGGCGCCCCGGCACAGCACCAGTACGAGCTCGCGACCCTGCGTCGCCGCGTCGCCGACCTCCAGGCCGAGGTCGCCCGCCTGCAGTCCGAGAACGACGCGCTCAACGCGGCGCTGAGCGAGCGGGTCGAGGCGCTGAACCCCGACGACCTGCTCGAGACCGTCTCGCACTGAGCCCGTCGGGCCACCACGCGGTGGCCCGGACCTGCCACGCCCGGCGTTCGGGGGCCACTAAGGTGATCCCACCACCGCCTGGCAGGAGCGTCCGTTGTACCTGAAGAGCCTCACGATCCGTGGGTTCAAGTCGTTCGCGTCCTCGACGACCCTGCAGCTCGAGCCCGGCATCACGGCGGTGGTGGGTCCCAACGGCTCGGGCAAGTCCAACGTCGTCGACGCCCTCGCCTGGGTCATGGGCGAGCAGGGGGCCAAGAGCCTGCGCGGCGGCAAGATGGAGGACGTCATCTTCGCCGGCACCTCCGGCCGCCCGCCGCTGGGCCGGGCCGAGGTCGTCCTGACGATCGACAACACCGACGGCGCCCTGCCGATCGAGTACTCCGAGGTCACCATCTCGCGGACGCTGTTCCGCAACGGCGGCAGCGAGTACGCCATCAACGGCAGCTCGTGCCGTCTGCTGGACGTCCAGGAGCTGCTGAGCGACTCGGGCATCGGTCGCGAGATGCACGTCGTCGTCGGCCAGGGCCAGCTCGACAGCGTCCTGCGCGCCACCCCCGAGGAGCGCCGCGGCTTCGTCGAGGAGGCGGCCGGCGTCCTCAAGCACCGCAAGCGCAAGGAGAAGGCGCTGCGCAAGCTGGAGGCGACGCAGGGGAACCTGACGCGCCTGCAGGACCTGCTCACCGAGCTGCGCCGCCAGCTCAAGCCGCTGGGCCGCCAGGCCGAGGTGGCGCGCCGGGCGGTCGTCATCCAGGCCGACGTCCGCGACGCCCGCGCCCGCCTGCTCGCCGACGACCTTGGCCACGGCGCTGGAGCAGCTGCAGACCGAGCTGGCCGACGAGTCGGCCCTGCGGGAGCGATGCGAGGCGGTCGAGGCCGCGATCGCCCAGGCCCGGCAGGCCGAGGCCGAGGTCGAGGAGCGGCTGGCCGCCGACTCGCCGGCGCTCTCGGCGGCGCAGGAGACCTGGTACCAGCTCTCCGGGCTGCGCGAGCGCATCCGCGGCACGCTCAACCTGGCGCAGGAGCGCGTCCGCATGGCCACGTCGCAGGCCGACGACCGGCCGCAGGGCCGCGACCCGAGGACATCGAGGCCGACGCCGACGAGATCCAGTCGCGCCTCGACGCGCTGCGGGAGGCGGTCGCGCAGGCGTCCGGCGAGCTCGAGCAGGCCGTCGCGCGCGCGGGAGCGGAGACGGCAGTACGTCGACATC
>NZ_JBNFNZ010000289.1:0-3352 GCF_057364525.1 Aeromicrobium sp. PFPM2_SD2 | reverse complement strand
GGCGAGTCCGTCGTGGTGACGCCTCGACGTCCAGCCGGTCAGCCGGGAGGCGAACCCGGCGGTCGGCGATGGTGGCCGAGGCCAGGACGAACGTCGGGTCGGCGCCGTGGTGGGCCGCGACGCGGCGCAGCCGGCGCAGCACGTGGGCGACGTGGGCGCCGAAGACGCCGCGGTAGTGGTGGCACTCGTCGACGACGACGTACTGCAGGCCGCGCAGGAACCGCGACCAGCGCTGGTTGCCCGGCAGCAGGACGCGGTGGAGCGTGTCGGGGTTGGTGAGCACGTAGTCGGCGTGGTCGCGCGCCCAGGTGCGCTCCTCGCGGGTGTTGTCGCCGTCGACCGTGGCCGCCTTCACCAGGTGGCGCATCTGGCCCAGGCCGAGCAGCTGGTCGGCGGCCAGCGCCTTGGTGGGGGAGAGGTACAGCACGGTCGGACGCCGCCGGGCCAGCGGGTCGTCGCCGGTGCGGCCGGCGGCGAGGGCGCTCAGCGCGGGAAGCTGGTAGGCCAGCGACTTGCCGACGCGGTGCCGGTGGAGACCACCACCGAGCGTCCGGCGTGCGCCAGGTCGGCGGCCTCGGCCTGGTGCGCCCACAGGTGGGTCAGCCCGCACTCGGCGTAGGCGGCGCGGACGTCCGGGTGGACCCAGTCCGGCCACGCGGCGTAGACCGCGCCACGGGCCGGGAGCACCTGCCGGTGGGTGACCCGGTCGGCGTAGCGCTGCAACGGATCCACCGCCCCATTCTCCCAGACCGCTCCAGCGCCGGGACGCTCGACGGGCCCCCGTCGGACGGGCGTGGTTGAATGCCACCTGACGAGGAGGTGCGATGGAGCTGTCGCTGACGTCCCGGGCCGAAGGACCGTTCGAGGTTCTCGCCGTGGGTGGAGAGATCGATGTGTACACGGCGCCGAAGCTGCGCGAGGCGATCGTGGCCGCGGTCGATGCCGGGCGGACCCGCCTGATCATCGACGTGGAGCAGGTCGACTTCCTCGACTCCACGGGCCTCGGCGTGCTCGTGGGCGCGCTCAAGCGCGTGCGCGGTGAGGGCGGGTCGCTCGACATCGTCTGCACGCACGAGCGCATCCTCAAGATCTTCTCGATCACCGGCCTGGACAAGGTCTTCGGCCTGCACGACTCCGTGCCGGCCGCGGTCTCCTCGCACGACGCCTGAGACAGTGGACGGGTGCTGAGCCCGTCCCACACCGCGTCCCTCCGGTCCGCCCTTGCGGCGGCCGGCTTCACCGTCGACCGCGTCTACGCCCACCTCGGTGACGAGGCGCACCGCGCGCTCGCCCGCAACCAGACCGTGCCCGCGCTGCGGGCACCGGTGGCGGGTCGCCGCTCGAGACGCTCGTGCGGCTGTTCTCGCTGCAGGTGCCGGTCGCGCGCGCGGCCGCCGACGCTGCGCTGCCCGCGCTGGTCGAGCCGCTCGCGGCGGCCGGGATGCTCGAGACGTCCGCGGACGAGGTGCGTGCCCTCGTGGACGTGCGCCCGTACGGCGACGAGCAGCACGACTGGTGGGTCGTCTGCGACCTGACCCCCGGACTCACCGGTGCCCTCGGCGCGACCCGTCCCGACTTCGTCCTGGGCATCAGCGAGGCGTCCTCGTCGCTGGCCCAGCTCACCCGGCGCGAGCCCGTGGGCCGCGCGCTCGACCTCGGCACCGGCTGCGGCGTCCAGTCGCTGCACCTGGCCCAGCACGCCGGCGCCGTCGTCGCCACCGACGTCAACCCGCGGGCGCTGGCGATGGCCCGGCTCACCGCGGCCCTGAACGACGTCGAGCTGGACGTCCGCGACGGCAGCCTCTACGAGCCCGTCGCCGGCGAGACCTTCGACCTCATCGCGACCAACCCGCCGTTCGTCATCTCCCCGCCGGGCGGCGAGCGCCTGGTCTACCGCGACGCCGGCATGCCCGGCGACGCGATGGTCGCGCCGCGTCGTCACCGGCGCCGCCGAGCACCTGAGCCCCGGCGGCTGGTGCCAGGTGCTGGCCAACTGGGCCCACGTTCGACGGCGAGCCGTGGGCCGAGCGGCTGCGCGGCTGGATCGAGCCGGCCGGGCTGGACGCGTGGGTGCTGCAGCGCGAGGTGGCCGACCCTGCCACGTACGTGGAGATGTGGCTGGCCGACCAGGGCCTGCGCACCGGCACGCCCGAGCACACCGCCCGCTACGACGCGTGGCTGGACTACCTGGCCGCGCAGCGCGTGGAGGGCGTCGGGTTCGGCTGGCTCAGCCTGCGCAAGGCCGGGTCGGACCGTCCCGAGGTGCAGGTGGAGGAGTGGGTCGGCGAGGTCGCCCAGCCGCTCGCCCCGGCGGTCACCGCCTGGGCGGACGCGGTCGACGCGGTCCGCGACGGCGACCTGCTGGGCACGCACTGGCGCGTGGCGCCCGACGTCGTCCAGGAGACGTACGGGCCGGTCGGCGCGGACGACCCGGAGGCGATCGTCCTGCACAAGCAGACCGGGGTGCGCCGCACCCGCCGCTCGACACCGTCGCGGCCGGCCTGGTCTCGACGTGCGACGGCGACCTCGCGGCCGGGCAGATCCTGGACGCGCTCGCCCAGCTGCTCGACCAGGACGCCGCCGACCTGCGCTCGCGCTACGCGCCCCTCGTCCGCGACCTGGTCACCGAGGGCTTCCTCACCCCCTGACCGCGTTCCACCGAGATGTGGACGCAAAAACACCACGATCCCCGCGGACGTGGTGCCTTTGCGTCCACATCTCGGCGGCGCCGGGCCCGGGTGAGGGTCAGCAGTCGAGCTGGAGGATCGCCAGGTCGAGCCAGCGGCCGAACTTCGTGCCGACCTCGCTCATCCGGCCGACCTCGCGGAAGTCGCGGCGCTCGTGCAGCCCGATCGACAGCGTGTTGGACGCCTCGATCATCGCCACGACGCGGTGGACGTCCGCGGACGTGCGGGCCTGCTCGAGCAGCGTGTCGAGCAGGGCGGTCGCCATCCCGCGGCCCTGGTGGTCAGGGTGGACGTAGACCGAGTTCTCGACCGTGTGCCGGTAGCCGCTCTTGGGCCGCCACGGGCCGTACGTCGCGTAGCCGCCGACGCCGTCCGCGTCCTCGGCGACGAGCACGGGGAAGCCGGCCGCCGACCGCTCCGCGAACCAGGCCTGCCGGTCGGCCAGGTCGACCGGCGTCTCGTCCCAGATGGCGGTGCTGCCGGCCACGGCCTCGTTGTGGATGCGCAGGAGGGCGGGGACGTCGGCGGCGGTCGCCGGGCGGATCTGCATGCGCCCATCGTCCCGCACGGACTAGATGGGGGTGGACGCCGGCGAGCGTCGCGTCTGCCACACCACGAGGGCCAGCGCGGCCACCGCGACGGCGGTCGCGAACCCGCCGCCGACC
>NZ_JBNFNZ010000288.1:0-3352 GCF_057364525.1 Aeromicrobium sp. PFPM2_SD2 | reverse complement strand
CGACCGGGCCGGCGCCAGGACGGCTCGGGCGGCGGGTGGGAGCCGCCGACGCCCGCTGCGCGACCGAGCGTCGGCGGCTCCGTGAGGGGCGCGACCGGGTCCACGGTTCGACGACGGGGCCATCGGGCTCACCTCAGAGCGACAGCCTCGGGAACGCCGACGCGCCGGCGTAGGACGCCGCCGTGCCGAGCATCTCCTCGATGCGCAGCAGCTGGTTGTACTTGGCGACGCGGTCCGAGCGGGCCGGGGCGCCGGTCTTGATCTGGCCGCAGTTGGTGGCGACGGCGAGGTCGGCGATGGTGACGTCCTCGGTCTCGCCCGAGCGGTGGCTCATCATCGACGCGAAGCCGTGACGGTGGGCCAGCTCGACGGCGTCCAGGGTCTCGGTGAGCGAGCCGATCTGGTTGACCTTGACGAGCAGCGCGTTCGCGGCGCCCTGCTCGATGCCGCGGGCCAGACGCTCGACGTTGGTCACGAACAGGTCGTCGCCGACCAGCTGCACGCGGTCGCCGAGGCGCTCGGTCAGGTCGACCCAGCCGGCCCAGTCCTCCTCGTCCAGCGGGTCCTCGATCGAGACGATCGGGTAGGACGCCACGAGCTCGGCGTAGTAGTCGATCATCTCCGGGGCCGACTTCGCGACGCCCTCGAAGGTGTAGCCGCCCTCGCCGTGGAACTCGCTGGCGGCGACGTCCATGGCCAGCGCGATGTCGGTGCCCAGCGTCAGGCCGGCCTTCTCGACCGCCTTGGCGATGAGGTCCAGCGCCGCGCGGTTGGACGACAGGTTCGGCGCGAAGCCGCCCTCGTCGCCCAGGCCGGTGGACAGGCCGTCGGCCTTCAGCACGGACTTGAGCGCGTGGTAGACCTCCGCGCCCTGGCGCAGCGCCTCGGTGAAGGACTCCGCGCCGATCGGCGCGATCATGAACTCCTGCACGTCGACGTTGGAGTCGGCGTGGGCGCCGCCGTTGAGGATGTTCATCATCGGCACCGGCAGGACGTGCGCGTTGGCGCCGCCGACGTAGCGGAACAGCGGCAGGCCGGCCGACTCGGCCGCGGCCTGCGCGGTCGCGAGCGAGACGCCGAGGATCGCGTTGGCGCCCAGGTTGGCCTTGTTCGGCGTGCCGTCGATGTCGAGCATCGCCTGGTCGAGCGAGCGCTGGTCGTCGGCGTCGAAGCCGGCGAGCGCCTCGTTGAGGGTGGCGTTGACGTTCTCGACGGCCTTGAGGACGCCCTTGCCCAGGTAGCGGGCGCCGGCGTCACGCAGCTCGACCGCCTCGAACTGACCGGTGGAGGCGCCGGACGGCACCGCGGCGCGTCCGATCGTGCCGTCGTCGAGCGCGACCTCCACCTCGACGGTGGGGTTGCCTCGCGAGTCCAGAATTTCCCGTGCGCCGACGGCGTCGATGCGTGCCAAGACGTGCTCCTCGAGTCGAAGAAGAATCGGGGCCCAGCCTAGCCCCGTCGCCTTCTCGCCCGAAGGTGCCGCACCGACGGCGTCCGCCTGTCAGGGTGTGCTCGTGCCCGACTCCCCCGACCTCGCTCCCGCCCGCCGTCGCGTCGACCCGTCGACCGTCGTCATCAGCCTGCTCGTCACGGCGCTCGTCGCCGTCGCCGCCGGCTGGTGGTGGACGAGCCGCGAGGAGGCGGCGGTCTTCACGGGCCGGGACGTGCGACTGATGCCGTCGTCGCTCGTCTGCGGCGACGAGCGGGTCCCGTTCGTCCCTGCTGAGCCCGTCGACGAGTGGGGCGACGTGCCCGCCTACCTGCCCGGCTTCGTGGTGGAGCTGGAACGGGCCGACCGTTGCCTGCTGACGATGCTCGTGCGCAACGACGGCGAGCACGCCGTCCGCGTGCACGACCTGTCGTCCTACCTCGTGCCCGAGGACGAGGACAGCCAGCTCGGTCTGATCGTCGACCGGGAGTCGCTGGTCGAACAGGTCCGGGGCAGCCGGGTCGCCATCGACTCGACCCTCGAGCCCGGTGACTCCCACGCCGTGAACCTCCCGCTGCGTCGGGCAGCGGAGCCGTGCCGCTGGGGAGAGTCGACCTCGTGGATGCCGCTCGGGACGCTCGACGTGTCCCGGAAGGGTCAGCACGCCACGGTGCGGGCCGAGGGGGACATCGCGACGAAGGTGGCGACTGACGACTTCGGAGGGTTCTGCTCCTAGGCCAGCAGGGCCCGCACGCGCGTGCGGAGCAGGCCCTCGGGGTCCTGACCGGCCGCCCGCGCCTCGGCCACGAGGGCCAGCAGGCGTGAGCCGAGGTCGTCCCCCACCACGTCCGGGTCGCCGAGCCGCCCGAGCACCGTGTCGGCGTAGGCCAGGGCCGGCAGCATGCGCGGGACGCCCTCGTCGGGGCGCGTGCGCTGCTTCTGAGCGGCCTTGATCGCCTCCCAGTTCGCGTCGATCTCCTCGACGCTGCTGACCGTCGCGTCGCCGAACACGTGCGGGTTGCGGCTGACCAGCTTGGCGGTGATGCCGTCGGCGACGTCGTCGAGGTCCCAGCCGGCGCCCTCGGCGGCGATGCGGGCGTGGAACACCACCTGCATGAGCAGGTCGCCGAGCTCCTCGCGCAGGTGCTCGCGGTCGCCGTCCTCGATCGTCTCGAGGGTCTCGTACGTCTCCTCGAGCAGGTAGCGGGCCAGCCCCTCGTGCGTCTGCTGCTGGGTCCACGGGCACTCGCGCCGGAGCCGGTCCATCACGTGCACCAGGTCGAGCACGTGGGCGCCGGGGACGTCGTAGGACCCGACCAGCCGGTCGTCGGCCTCGTCGTCGCTCGTCGTCAGCCAGACGACGTCGTGGTCCAGGTGGTCGGGGCGGGACGTCCGCCGCACGCGCACGCCGGACTGCTGGACGGCCGCCACGTGCGGGTCGTCGAGCCGCTCGGCCAGGACCATGCGCGCCGTGCGCAGCAGGTCCCACGCCTCCGCGGTGAGCGAGGCCGGGCGGGACGCGCGGGCTCAGCTGCAGGACCGGCACGCGATCACGCGCACCCGGTCGCGGCGGCCGGCTCGGCGTCGCCGGAGCGCACCGAGAGCGATCCGTTGGAGCCGGTGTCCTGCAGCGACTCGTCCAGCCCCAGCCGGGGGTCGACCTGGACGTCGCGGTCGGCGAGCTCCTGGGCGACGATGTCGCGGCCCTGCTGCTGGGCGACCTCCGGCGAGCCGGCCGGGGAGCCCAACGCCTCGAGGGTGACGCGCAGGCGTCCGTTGAGCTCGGCCGCCTCGATCACCTGCTCGACGTCGGCGTCGGGCAGCGCCTCGGCCAGGCCCTCGCGGTCGGCGACCGGGACGATCCACTCCGACCGCGGCACCGCCAGGTCGCGCTGCTCGGCCAGCTCACGGGCGACGTCGAGC
>NZ_JBNFNZ010000287.1:0-3361 GCF_057364525.1 Aeromicrobium sp. PFPM2_SD2 | reverse complement strand
CGGTCGACGTGCTGGCCGGCGGCGGTCCGGCGACGTCGTGGAGCTGACGCTGGCCCTGGCCCGCGAGATGCTCGCCGCCGCCGGACGCACCGACGTCGACCCGGCCGACGCGCCTGGCCGACGGCCGCGCGATGGACGTGTGGCGCCGCATGATCACCGCCCAGGGCGGCGACCCCGACGGTGCGCTGCCGCAGGCCCGCGAGACGCACGTCGTCACCGCGCCGGCCGGCGGCACGCTGCAGCGCCTCGACGCCTACGACGTGGGCATCGCCGCCTGGCGCCTGGGCGCCGGCCGCTCCAAGCCCGGCGAGCAGCTCGACCTCGGCGCGGGCGTCACCCTCCACGCCAAGACCGGCGACGCGGTCACGGCCGGCCAGCCGCTCCTGACGCTGCACACCGACCGCCCCGAGCGGTTCGACCGCGCGCTCGCGGCGCTCGAGGGCTCGTTCGACATCGCCGACCAGCCGTTCGCGGCCACGGACGTGGTCCTGGGACGCGTCGACTGACGCCACGCCGGTGCCCGAGCGGGCACCGGCGGCGGATGGGCCGACGGCAACTAGGGTGTGGACCATGCGTGTGCTGAACGACCGGGACGAGATCAAGGCGGCCGAGGGGACCGAGCTCGGGGTCAGCACCTGGCTGGAGATCTCCCAGGAGCGCATCGACATGTTCGCCGACGCCACCGGCGACCACCAGTGGATCCACGTCGACCCGCACAAGGCGGCGTCCGGCCCGTTCGGCGCCACCGTGGCCCACGGCTACCTGACGCTGTCGCTCATCCCGTTCCTGGGCGCCCAGGCGTTCGCGTTCGCCGGGGAGACCGCCCGGGTGAACTACGGCCTGGACCGGGTGCGCTTCATGGCCCCCGTGCGGGTCGGCTCGCGCATCCGCGACCGCGTCGTGCTGAGCGCCGTCAACGACATCGAGCGCGGCCAGCAGGTCCAGCTCACCCACACGATCGAGATCGAGGGCTCCGAGAAGCCGGCCTGCGTGGCCGAGGCGATCGTCCTTCTGATGGACTCCTGACATGACGACACCCGCCACCCCCGACCAGATCCGCCGCGCGCCCAAGGTCGCGCTGCACGAGCACCTCGACGGCGGCGTGCGTCCGGCGACGGTCGCCGAGATCGCCGCGGAGATCGGGCACGAGCTGCCCGCGCAGGGCGCCGAGGCGCTCGGCCGCTGGTTCGCCGAGGCCGCCAACAGCGGCTCGCTGCCCCGCTACCTGGAGACGTTCGCGCACACGACCGCGGTCATGCAGACCCGCGAGCACCTGGCCCGCGTCGCCCACGAGGCGGTCGTCGACCTGGCCGCCGACGGCCGTCGTCTACGCCGAGCTGCGGTGGGCCCCCGAGCAGCACCTCGAGCGCGGGCTGTCCCTCGCCGAGGCGGTCGAGGCCGTGCAGGAGGGCGTCGAGAGCGGCGTGAAGGCCGCGGCGGCGGACGGCCGCGAGATCGTCGTCGGCCAGCTGCTCACCGCGATGCGCCACGCCGACCGCGGCCTGGAGATCGCCGAGCTCGTCGTGCAGTACCGCGACCGGGGCGTCTTCGGCTTCGACATCGCCGGCGCCGAGGACGGCTTCCCGCCGATCCTGCACCTGGAGGCGTTCGAGTACCTGCGCCGCGAGAACGCGCACTTCACCATCCACGCCGGCGAGGCGTTCGGGCTGCCGTCGATCTGGCAGGCCATCCAGCGCTGCGGCGCCGAGCGGCTCGGCCACGGCGTGCGCATCGTGGACGACATCGACTTCGACGCCCCCGGCGGCCCGCGCCTGGGCCGGCTGGCCTCGTACGTCCGCGACCGGCGCATCCCGCTCGAGATGTGCCCCTCGTCGAACCTGCAGACCCACGCCGTGCCCGGCATGACGTCCATCGCCGACCACCCGATCGGTCCGCTCAAGGACCTGGGCTTCCGGGTCACGGTCAACTGCGACAACCGGCTCATGAGCGGCACCTCGATGAGCCGCGAGATGCAGCTGCTCGTGGACGCCTTCGGGTACGGCCTGGACGACCTGCGCTGGTTCACGGTCAACGCGATGAAGAGCGCCTTCCTGCCCTTCGACCACCGCATCGACCTGATCGAGCGGGTCATCAAGCCCGCGTACGCCGCCCTGCAGGACTGACCGGGAGGTCCGCGTGACCGACACCGCCCCGACCGTGCCCACCGACCGCGAGGTCGCACGGGCCGTCACGCGCGCCGAAGCCGGCAAGACGATCGACGCCCGCGAGGCGACGGCGCTGCTGGCCGCCCGCGGCGAGCACCTCGAGCGGCTCATGGCCGTCGCCGCGCGCGTCCGCGACGCCGGGCTCGAGGCCGCCGGACGTCCGGGGGTGCTGACGTACTCGCGCAAGGTGTTCATCCCGCTCACCCGGCTGTGCCGCGACCGCTGCCACTACTGCACGTTCGTCACCACGCCCGGGCACCTCGAGCGCGCCGGCGAGGCGCCGTTCCTCACCGCCGACGAGGTGCTCGCCATCGCCCGCGAGGGCGCGGCGATGGGCTGCAAGGAGGCGCTGTTCACGCTCGGCGACCGGCCCGAGGACCGCTGGCCCGAGGCGCAGCAGTGGCTCGAGGAGGCCGGGTACGCCACGACGCTGGAGTACGTCCGGGCCATGGCCGTGCGGGTGCTGGAGGAGACCGGCCTGCTGCCGCACCTCAACCCGGGCGTCATGAGCTGGGCGGAGATGAACCGGCTCAAGCCGGTCGCGCCGTCGATGGGCATGATGCTCGAGACCACGTCCCGGCGGCTGTTCGAGGAGAAGGGCCAGCCCCACTTCCGCAGCCCCGACAAGGACCCGGCCGTCCGGCTGCGGGTGCTCGAGGACGCCGGACGGCTCAACGTGCCGTTCACCACCGGCGTCCTGGTCGGCATCGGCGAGACCCTCGCCGAGCGGGCCGACGCGCTGTTCGAGCTGCGTCGCGTGCACCGGGCCTACGGGTCGGTGCAGGAGGTCATCGTTCAGAACTTCCGGGCCAAGCCCGACACCGCGATGCGGCACGAGGACGACCTGCCGCTCGACGAGTACCTCGCCGCGATCGCCACCGCCCGCGTCGTCCTCGGGCCGCAGGTGCGCGTGCAGGCGCCGCCGAACCTGGTCGACCTGGTCGAGTGCCGGGCGCTGGTGGACGCGGGCATCGACGACTTCGGCGGCATCAGCCCGCTGACCCCCGACCACGTGAACCCCGAGCGGCCGTGGCCGAACGTCGAGAAGCTGGCCGCGCTCTGCGCCGACGCCGGCTTCACGCTGCGCGAGCGGCTCTACCGCGCACCCGCCGTACCTGGCGATGCCGTGGCTCGACCCGCGCCTGCAGGCCCACGTCGACGCGCTGGCGCGGCCCGGACGGTCTGGCGACCCGGAC
>NZ_JBNFNZ010000286.1:0-3362 GCF_057364525.1 Aeromicrobium sp. PFPM2_SD2 | reverse complement strand
CCCTGCTCGTCCCGCTCGCCGTCCGGACGGTGGGCCGGGCGTACGAGACCGGGGACGCCCTCGCCGCCCGCGGTCTGGGCGACGACTGAGCTGACGGTCGGCCACCGCCAGGAGAGCCCGACGCCCCCAGGACCGCAGGCCTGGGGCCTCGGTCTACCTGGGCCCAGGTAGACCCGACCGCCCGACGAGACCGACACCGACGCCCGCGGACGCGCGAGGCCCCGGCCCTCGGACGGATCCGAGCGGGGCCCTGCAGGCGACGTCAGGCCAGGGAGGCGAGCGCCTCGTTCAGCGTCGCGGACGGACGCATGACCGCGTCGGCCTTGGCCGGGTCGGGCTGGAAGTAGCCGCCGATCTCGGCCGGGCTGCCCTGGACGGCGAGCAGCTCGCCGACGATCGTCTCCTCCTGCTCGGCCAGCTTCTCGGCCAGCGGGCCGAAGGTCGCGGCCAGCTCGGCGTCCTTCGTCTGCTGGGCCAGCTCCTGGGCCCAGTACAGCGCCAGGTAGAAGTGGCTGCCGCGGTTGTCGATCGTGCCCAGCTTGCGGCCCGGCGACTTGTTCTCGTCCAGGAAGGTGCCGGTCGCGGCGTCCAGCGTGTCCGCGAGCACCTGCGCGCGGTCGTTGCCGGTCGTCGTGGCCAGGTGCTCGAAGCTGACCGCGAGGGCCAGGAACTCGCCCAGGCTGTCCCAGCGCAGGTAGTTCTCCTTCACCAGCTGCTGGACGTGCTTGGGCGCCGAGCCGCCGGCGCCGGTCTCGAACAGGCCGCCGCCGTTGATGAGCGGGACGACCGACAGCATCTTGGCCGACGTGCCGAGCTCGAGGATCGGGAACAGATCGGTCAGGTAGTCGCGCAGCACGTTGCCGGTCACCGAGATGGTGTTCTCGCCGCGGCGGATGCGCTCGATGCTGAGCTTGGTCGCCTCGACGGGGCTCAGGATGCGGATGTCCAGGCCCTCGGTGTCGTGCTCGGGCAGGTAGGCGTTGACCTTGGCGATGAGGTTCGCGTCGTGGGCCCGGTTCTCGTCGAGCCAGAACACGACCGGGTCGCCGGTGGCGCGGCCCCGGGTGACGGCCAGCTTGACCCAGTCGCGGATCGGGACGTCCTTGGTCTGGCAGGCGCGCCAGATGTCACCGCGCTTGACCTCGTGCTCGGTGAGCGTCTCGCCCGCCGCGTTCACGATGCGCACGACGCCGTCGGTCTCGATCTCGAACGTCTTGTCGTGCGAGCCGTACTCCTCGGCCTTCTGCGCCATGAGGCCGACGTTCGGGACGGTGCCCATCGTGGCCGGGTCGTAGGCGCCGTTCGCCTTGCAGTCGTCGATGACGGCCTGGTAGACGCCGGCGTAGGAGCTGTCCGGGATGACCGCCAGGGTGTCCTGCTGCTCGCCCCGGGCGTTCCACATCTGGCCCGACGTGCGGATCATCGCCGGCATGGAGGCGTCGACGATGACGTCGCTGGGGACGTGCAGGTTGGTGATGCCCTTGTCGGAGTCGACCATGGCCAGGGCCGGGCCCTCGCTCAGGCCGCGCTCGAAGGCGGCCTTGACCTCGGCGCCGTTCGGCAGCGCGTCCAGGCCCTTGAGGATGCCGCCCAGGCCGTCGTTCGGGCTCAGGCCCGCGGCCTTGAGGTCGTCGCCGTAGGTCGCGAAGACGTCGGCGAAGTAGGCGCGCACCGCGTGGCCGAAGATGATCGGGTCCGAGACCTTCATCATCGTGGCCTTGAGGTGGACCGAGAGCAGGACGCCGGCCTCCTGGGCCGCCTTCACCTGCTCGGCCAGGAAGGCGTTGAGCGCGGCGGCGTCCATGCGGGTGGCGTCGACGACCTCGCCCTCGAGCACCGTCAGGCCGTCCTTGAGCACCGTGGTGGTGCCGTCGGCGGCGACGTGCTCGATGCGCAAGGTGTCGTCGGCGGGCAGGACGACCGACTGCTCGTTGCTGGCGAAGTCGTCGTGGCCCATCGTGGCGACGCGGGTCTTGCTGTCGGCGCTCCAGGCGCCCATCGAGTGCGGGTGCTTGCGCGCGTAGCTCTTGACCGACGCGGGCGCGCGGCGGTCGGAGTTGCCCTCGCGCAGGACCGGGTTCACGGCCGAGCCCTTGACCTTGTCGTAGCGGGCGCGGACGTCGCGCTCCTCGTCGGTCTGCGGGTCCTCGGGGTAGGCCGGCAGGTCGTAGCCCTGCTCCTGCAGCTCGGCGATGGCCGCCTTGAGCTGCGGCACCGACGCCGAGATGTTGGGCAGCTTGATGATGTTGGCCTCGGGACGCTTGGCCAGCTCGCCGAGCTCGGCCAGGGCGTCGTCGATCCGCTGCTCGGCGGTCAGGCGCTCGGGGAACTGGGAGATGATGCGGCCGGCGAGCGAGATGTCGCGGGTCTCGACGTCCACACCGGCCTGCGAGGCGTACGCCTTGATGATCGGCAGGAAGGAGTACGTCGCGAGCGCAGGCGCCTCGTCGGTGTGCGTGTAGATGATCGTCGAGTCGGTCACGGGTGCTCCGTTTCGTCGGGTGCAGGACCACAAGATTGTTTGACGTCAAGATAATCTCACGCGCTCGACGTCGCGACCGACGCTACCCCTGCGCCGCCGCGGCGCCCCCCCGGGACGTGACGGCGATCACCTAGGATGCCGGTCATGGCCGACGGACTGCGCACCCTGGTCGTCGACGACGAGCGACCCGTGCTCGACGAGCTCGTCTGGCTGCTCGAGCGCGACCCGCGCATCGGCGAGATCTGCGCCGTGCAGTCCGGCGTGGACGCGCTGCGGCTGCTCGAGCCCGGCGGCGTCGACCTGGTCTTCCTCGACATCGCGATGCCCGGGCTCAGCGGGCTGGAGCTCGCGCGCCTGCTCGGCCGGTTCGCCGAGCGTCCGCGCATCGTCTTCGTCACCGCCCACGACGAGCACGCGGTGGACGCCTTCGAGCTCGGCGTCGTCGACTACCTGCTCAAGCCGGTGCGCGAGGAGCGGCTGGCCGAGAGCGTCCGGCGCGCCACGGAGTCCGCGGCCCCCAGCGACGAGGACGACCCGACCATCGCGGTCGAGCTGGCCGGCGTCACCCGCTTCGTGCGGCGCTCGTCGGTGGCCTACGTCGAGGCCCACGGCGACTACGTCCGGCTGCACACCACCGACGGCGCCGACCACCTCGTCCGCGTGCCGCTGACCACCCTGGCCGAGCAGTGGGCCGACGCCGGGTTCGTGCGCGTCCACCGCAGCCACCTGGTCGCGCTGCGGCACGTCACCGAGCTGCGCCAGCGCGACGGACGCTGCTCGGTCGTCGTCGACACCGGCGCCCGCACGACCGAGATCGGCGTCGCCCGCCGGCACACCCGGGCGCTGCGCGAGCTCGTCGCCGGGCCGGGCCGATGAGCGA
>NZ_JBNFNZ010000285.1:0-3369 GCF_057364525.1 Aeromicrobium sp. PFPM2_SD2 | reverse complement strand
TGCACGCCAAACGCCCCACCGGGCACCGCGGCAGGTCGCGATCGTCGACGACGCGGGCGAGACCACCTGGAAGGAGCTCGCCGACGACGTCGACCGGCTGAGCGCCGCGCTGCGCGCCCGCGCGTCGGCGAGGGCGACGCGGTCGCGGTGCTGTGCCGCAACCACCGCTACATGGTCCAGACGCTCGTCGCGGCGATGCAGGTCGGCGCGAAGGTGCTGCTGCTCAACACGATGGCCAGCGGACGCCAGCTCGAGGAGCTCGTGGCGCGCGAGCGGGCGGTCATGGTGGTGCTCGACGAGGAGTTCCTCGGCCTGTGCGCGGCGCTCGACCCGGCGACGCTCGTCCTGGCCTGGGCCGACGAGCCCGGCGACCGGCCGACCGTCGCGGGCCTGGCGGCGCAGCACCCGGCCCAGCGGGTCCGCAAGCCGAAGCGGCACGGCCAGATCATCATCTTCACGTCCGGCACGACCGGGGCGCCGAAGGGCTCGCGCCGCGAGGAGCCCGACAGCCTGCGCCCGATCCTCACCTTCTTCGGCGCCATCCCGTACGAGGCCGGGGCGACCGTCGTCGTCGCCGCGCCGCTGTTCCACTCCTGGGGGCTGCTCAACTTCGGCTTCGGCCTGATCGCGACGCCGACCTACGTGATGCGCCGGCGCTTCGACCCGGCCCAGACCGTCCGCGACGTGGCCGAGCGACGGGCGTCCGTGCTGGTGGCCGTGCCGATCATGCTCCAGCGCATGGCCGACCTGCCCGCCGAGGCGACGCGCGGCCTGGACGTCTCCAGCCTCAGCATCACCGCGACGAGCGGCTCGGCCCTGGCCGGCGACCTGGCGATCCGGTTCATGGACCGCTTCACCGACTCCATCTACAACTTCTACGGCGCCACCGAGACCGCCTGGGTGACCGTCGCCAGCCCCGAGGACCTTCGCGCCGCGCCCGGCACCGCCGGCGTCCCGCCGCGCCGCACGACGGTCAAGGTGCTGGGCCCCGACGGCCGCGAGGTCCCGCAGGGCGAGACCGGCGTCATCCACGTCGGCAACGACATGCCCTTCGGCGGCTACACCGACGGCCGCACGAAGGAGTTCGCCGACGGGCTCATGAGCACCGGCGACGTCGGGCACGTCGACGAGGCCGGCCGGCTGTTCGTCTCCGGCCGCGACGACGAGATGATCGTCTCCGGCGGCGAGAACGTCTTCCCCCGCGAGCTCGAGGACGCGCTCGCCGAGCACCCGGCGGTCGCCGAGGTGGTCGTCGTCGGCGTGCCCGACCCCGACTGGGGCCAGACGCTCGCCGCCTACGTGGTGGTGCGCGACGGGCACGCGCTCGACGCCGCCGGGGTCGTCGACCACGCCAAGCAGCACGTCGCCCGCTTCGCCGTGCCGCGCCACGTGGTGTTCCTCGACGAGCTGCCGCGCAACCCCACCGGCAAGGTCCTGCGCCGCGAGCTGCCGCCGCACGTCTGACCGGCCCTCCCGGTCCCGCTGTGGCAGGCTTGCCGCCGTGGAGATCGTCTACGCGCCCGATCCCGACGGCGACGCCGACCCGGGCGAGGTCGTGTGGGCGTGGGTGCCCTACGAGGACGACCCGAGCCGGGGCAAGGACCGCCCGGTGCTCGTCGTGGCCCGCGAGGGCGACGACCTCGTCGCGCTCCCGATGACGTCCAAGGACCACGACCGCGACGCCGCCCAGGAGGCCCGGGCGGCCGCTTCTGGATGGACGTCGGCCGCGGTCCGTGGGACGCGCAGGGCCGGCCCAGCGAGGTGCGGCTCAACCGGTTCGTGCGCGTCCGCGCCGCCGACGTTCGGCGCGAGGGCGCGGTCGTGCCGCGTCCCGTCTTCGACCAGGTCGCGGCCGCGCTGCGTCCCTACCTCCCGGCCTCGTGAGCACCGTCGGGACGCTCGACGGCTTCCAGCGTCGCCACCGGGTCGTCGGGTTCCCGCTCGCCGTGGTCTACAAGTACTTCGACGACCAGGGTCCGTACCTGGCCGCGATCATCACCTACTACGCCTTCACCGCGATCTTCCCGCTGCTGCTCATCGCGTCGTCCGTGCTCGGCTTCCTGCTCCAGGGCGACACCGCGCTGCAGGAGACGCTGCTCGACAGCGCGGTGAGCCAGATCCCGGTCGTCGGCCCGCAGCTGGCCCGGCCCGAGGGCATCAGCGGCAGCGGCTCGGCGATCGTCGTCGGCGTGCTCGCCGCCCTGTACGGCTCGCTCGGCGTGGGCCAGTCGCTGCAGAACGCGTCCAACGTGGCGTGGTCGGTGCCGCGCAACAGCCGGGCCAACCCCTTCCTCATGCGCTGCGCAGCCTGCTGCTCGTGGGCATCGTCGGCCTGGCCGTCGTCGCGCTGACCATCATCACGTCCGTGCTCCCGACGCTCGAGCCCTTCCAGGAGGACGCCGCCTGGGTGTCGCGGCTCCTGGTCCCGATCACCTGGCTGCTGATCTGGGTCGTGTTCATGGCCCTGTTCCGGCTGTTCGCCGTCGTGCGACCCACGTGGGGCCGGGTCGCGCCGGGAGCGGCGTTCGTCGCCGTCGCCTGGGTCTCGCTGCAGCAGGGCGGCCAGGCCTACGTCAGCGGCGTCGTCAACCGGGCCAACGAGCTCAACAGCATCTTCGCCGTCGTCCTGGGCCTCATGGCGTTCATCTTCCTGGCGTCCTGCGCGGTCGTGCTGGGCCTGGAGGTGAACGTCGTGGTGGCCCGGCGCCTGTTCCCGCGGGCCCTGCTCACCCCGTTCACCGACCGCGTGCACCTCACCGACGCCGACCGCCGCGCCTACGAGCTGTACGCCAAGGCCCAGCGGCACAAGGGCTTCCAGTCCATCGACGTCCGCTTCGCCGGGCGCGACGACGAGGACGAGACCGACGCGCCGATCGGCTCGGCCTGAGGCCGGTACCGGACGACGCGGCGGCGACACTAGGCTGAGGCTTCGCACGAACCGAGAGTGAGGAGCGCCATGCCCACGGGCCGAGTGAAGTGGTTCGACGCCGACAAGGGCTTCGGATTCCTGAGCCAGGACGACGGCGCGGACGTCTACGTCCGCAGCGACGCCCTGCCCGCCGGCGTGTCCACGCTCAAGGCCGGCCAGCGCGTCGAGTTCGGCATCGCGCAGGGCCGGCGCGGCGACCAGGCGCTGCAGGTGCGGCTGCTGGAGCCGGCCACCTCGGTCGCGCGCAACCAGCCGCGCCGCCGCAAGGCGCCCGAGGACATGGTCGTCATCGTCGAGGACCTCATCGGCCTGCTCGACCGGCTCGGCGAGGGCTACCGCCACGGCCGGCACCCGGACGCCCGCACGGCCAAGCCGACGGCGAGCTGCTCGTCGCGCTCGCGGACGAGCTCGACCTCTAGCCGCGGGTCGCCGGCTCCTCG
>NZ_JBNFNZ010000284.1:0-3372 GCF_057364525.1 Aeromicrobium sp. PFPM2_SD2 | reverse complement strand
CACCTGGGCGCAGGTGCCGGCGTGCGTGCTGGCCGCACGGCGCCCGGCGCCGTCAGCCGCGTCCAGGACCGCACACGGGAGGAAGACGCCGCCCCCGCGTGACTCCTAGCGTGGTCGCACCACCTCGACGAAGGAGACGACATGCGCATCGCCGCGGCTCAGCTGTGGGTCCACGACCAGGACGTGGCCCTGGACTTCTGGACGAACAAGGTCGGCATGCAGGTGCAGGCCGACGTCACCGTGCCCGAGATGGGCGACTTCCGCTGGCTCACCGTCGCCCCGCTCGGGCAGGAGGACGTCGCGATCGTCCTCATGGCCGTGCCGGGCGAGCCGATGCTGACCGACGCCGGCCGCCAGGAGGTGCTGGACCTCGTGGCGAAGGGCTTGGCCGGCACCGCCTTCCTCGTGGTGGACGACTGCCGCGCCGCCTACGAGGAGCTCGTGGCGCGCGGCGTCGAGTTCACCGAGAAGCCCGAGGAGCGCCCGTACGGCGTCGACTGCGGCTTCCGCGACCCGTCCGGCAACAGCGTGCGCCTCACCGAGCCGCGCCCGATGGGCTGAGCGAGGGGCGTCCGCGCCGCCGCGTCCCAGCATGGCGACACCCCGCGCTCGGGCGTGTCGGCCCGGCGTACGCTGTGACGCATGGCGCAGACCCCCGACAAGCCCGAGATCGACATCAAGCCGCGCAGCCGCACCGTCACGGACGGCATCGAGGCCACGGCCTCGCGCGGCATGCTGCGAGCCGTCGGCATGGGCGACGACGACTGGGAGAAGCCCCAGATCGGCGTCGCGTCCAGCTGGAACGAGATCACCCCCTGCAACCTGTCGCTCGACCGGCTGGCGAAGGCGTCGAAGGTCGGCGTGCACGCCGCCGGCGGCTACCCGCTGGAGTTCGGCACCATCTCCGTCTCCGACGGCATCTCGATGGGCCACGAGGGCATGCACTTCTCGCTCGTGAGCCGCGAGGTCATCGCCGACTCGGTCGAGACGGTCATGATGGCCGAGCGCCTGGACGGCTCCGTCCTGCTGGCCGGCTGCGACAAGTCGCTGCCGGGCATGCTCATGGCCGCGGCGCGCCTGGACCTGGCCAGCGTCTTCCTCTACGCCGGCTCGATCATGCCGGGCAAGGTCGACGGCGAGGACGTCACCCTCATCGACGGCTTCGAGGGCGTCGGCGCCTGCATGAAGGGCCTCATCACCCGCGAGCAGCTGGACAAGATCGAGCGCGCGATCTGCCCCGGCGAGGGCGCGTGCGGCGGCATGTACACCGCCAACACGATGGCGTCGGTCGCCGAGGCGATCGGCATGAGCCTGCCCGGCTCGGCCGCCCCGCCGGCGCCCGACCGCCGCCGCGACGGGTTCGCCGAGGCGTCCGGCCAGGCGGTCGTGAACCTGCTCCGCCAGGGCATCACGGCTCGCGACATCATGACCAAGAAGGCGTTCGAGAACGCCATCGCGATCGTCATGGCGCTCGGCGGCTCGACCAACGCCGTGCTCCACCTGCTGGCCATCGCCCGCGAGGCCGAGGTCGACCTGACGCTGGACGACTTCACCCGCATCGGCGACAAGGTGCCGCACCTGGGCGACCTCAAGCCGTTCGGCAAGTACGTCATGTACGACGTCGACCGCGTCGGCGGCATCCCGGTCATCATGAAGGCGCTGCTGGACGCCGGCCTCATGCACGGCGACACCCTCACGGTCACCGGCAAGACGATGGAGGAGAACCTCGCCGACCTGGACGTGAAGCTCGACGGCGACGTCATCCGTCCGCTCGACCGCCCGATCCACCGCAACGGCGGCATCACCGTGCTGAACGGCTCGCTCGCCCCCGGCGGTGCGGTCGTCAAGAGCGCGGGCTTCGACACCGACGTCTTCCGCGGCACCGCGCGCGTCTTCGACGGCGAGCGCGCGGCCATGGACGCGCTGGAGGACGGCACGATCGTCGCCGGCGACGTCGTGGTCATCCGCTACGAGGGCCCCAAGGGTGGCCCGGGCATGCGCGAGATGCTCAAGATCACCGGCGCCATCAAGGGCGCGGGCCTGGGCAAGGACGTCCTGCTGCTCACCGACGGCCGCTTCTCCGGCGGCACGACCGGCCTGTGCGTCGGCCACGTCGCCCCCGAGGCGGTCGACGGCGGACCCATCGCGTTCGTCAAGGACGGCGACCCGATCGTCCTGGACGTGGCGAACAAGACCCTCGAGGTCGAGGTGGAGCCCGAGGAGCTCGAGGCCCGCAAGGTCGGCTGGGAGCCGCTGCCCCCGCGCTACACCAAGGGCGTCCTGGCCAAGTACCGCAAGCTCGTCGGCTCCGCCTCCGACGGCGCCGTCCTGGGCTGAGCCCGGCTACATAGGAGCATCACGATGAGCGGCCCGGTCTTCGCCACACGGTGGGAGTTCTTCTACGCCACCGTGCTGGTGGCGGTCGACCAGGCCACGCAGGTCCTCTTCGGCGGTGAGGTCTCGCCTGGCCAGCAGGCCGTGTGCGTCTGGACCAGTGACGCGGGGGCCGTCGCCGCGGTTCCGGCCGAGGGGTTCGACCTGCGGCAGATCGCCGTGCGCGACCTCGTCGCCATGCTGCCGGACGACGTCGCGGTCGCGGTCGACCCGGGTCAGCCGGCCGGCATGCTGGTGGAGCCCGCGCACGTCGTGGACCTCAAGCGCTACCTGCACCCGTTCCCGGTCGGCGCGCGGTGCGAGTTCAAGGTCTGGACCGACCTGCCGGCACCCGTCCGTGAGGCTCTGGCGCGCGAGGTGGGCGCCCGCCCGTTCATCGACGAGGTCCGCGCCTTCTTGTACACGGTCGACGACGGGCCGTACCTGGGCTGCATCGCCTACTCCACGACCGCAGGTCCTGAGGGGCAGGACAGCGCCGTCGGCGCCATACGGACGGCGCTGGACGCCTCGGCCGACCTGCCCATGCTCGACGTCGCGGCCGTCAACGTCGTCGGACTGGCGGACGTCCCGGCCGACGTCCGCGCGGGGCTGCCGCCGGAGACGCTCGTCCACGAGGCGTCGTGAACGTCGACGACGTGCGGGCGGCGATCGCCGTCTCCGACGAGCCCGGCCTGCACATGAGGCTCGGCAGGGACGACGGCCGCCTGCCGCGGCTGGACAACACGGCCGTGCTGCTGGAGCGCGAGGACGGGACGTGGTTCACCGCGTTCTTCGAGCGCGGCCGCTACCAGCACCCGGAGTCCCACGCGAGCGAGGACGCTGCCCGCCGAGGCTTCCTGGCGATGGTGCAGATGAGCCCCGCGCCGGGCACCCGGTGACCAGCTTCCTAACGGTCGTCGCCGGCGCGCTGCGCGACGAGGGCCACCACGTCGACGGCGTGACGGGGTGCGGGGCGACCCCGCGACGGCGAGCGTCGCA
>NZ_JBNFNZ010000283.1:0-3373 GCF_057364525.1 Aeromicrobium sp. PFPM2_SD2 | reverse complement strand
ACGGCGACGAGGACGGCGTACAGCGTCCAGGCCACGACCCGTTCGCCCGCGACGGCACCACCCGCTCCTCCATGCCCGCAGCCTAAGGCGGCGCGGGGACACCCCGGCGGCCTACAGCCGCGCGGCCAGCTCGGTGGCCTGCCGGATGGCCCGCTTCGCGTCCAGCTCGGCCGCCACCTCGGCGCCGCCGATGACGTGGGTGACGACGCCGGCCGCGGTCAGCGGGTCGACGAGGTCACGCACCGACTCCTGCCCGGTGCACAGGACGACCGTGTCGACGTCGAGCACGCGTGACTCGGGCGCGTCGCCGTCGGCGCCGATCGTGACGTGCAGCCCCGCGTCGTCCACGCGGTCGTACCGGACGCCGCCGAGGAACTGCACGCCCGAGTCGCGCAGCGTCGTGCGGTGCACCCACCCGGACGTCTTGCCCAGGCCCGCGCCGTGCGGGGTGGTCTTGCGCTGCAGCAGGACGACCTCGCGCCTCGGCGTCTCGCGCACCTTGGTCGTCAGGCCGCCGCGCTCGAGGGCCGGGTCGGTGACGCCCCAGCGGGCCATCCAGTGCTCGAGCGACTCGCCGGGCTCGTGCAGCAGCAGCTCGGCGACGTCGAAGCCGATGCCGCCGGCGCCCATGACGGCCACCTTCCGGCCCGCCTCGACGCGTCCGGCCACGACGTCGGCGTACGAGACGACCTTCGGGTGGTCGACGCCGGGCAGGTCGGGCAGCCGCGGCTCGACGCCGGTGGCCAGGACCACCTCGTCGAAGCCGGTCAGGTCGGCCGCCTCGACCCGGCGGCCGAGGTGCACCTTCACGCCCGTGACCTCCAGGCGGCGCGCGTAGTAGCGCAGCGTCTCGGCGAACTCCTCCTTGCCGGGGATGCGCATGGCGAGGCGGAACTGCCCGCCCAGCTCCTCGGACGCCTCGAACAGCTCGACCGTGTGCCCCCGCCCGGCCAGCTCGGTCGCCGCCGCGAGACCGGCCGGACCGCCGCCCACGACCGCGATCGTCCTGGCCCGGCGCGTCGGCAGCAGCACGAGCTCGCGCTCGTGCCCCGCCCGCGGGTTGACCAGGCAGGACGCCCGCTGGTTGCTGAACGTGTGGTCCAGGCAGGCCTGGTTGCAGGCGATGCAGGTGTTGATCTCGTCGGTGCGCCCCTCGGCGGTCTTGCGGACGAAGTCCGGGTCGGCCAGCAGCGGCCGGGCCATCGAGACGAGGTCGGCCTCGCCGTCGGCCAGGATCCGCTCGGCCACGTCGGGGTCGTTGATCCGGTTGGACGCCACGACCGGCACGTCCACCTCGGCCCGCAGCCTGCCGGTCACCCAGCTGAACGCGGCCCGCGGGACGGACGTGACGATCGTGGGGATGCGTGCCTCGTGCCAGCCGATGCCGGTGTTGAACACCGAGACGCCGGCCTCCTCGAGCCGGTGCGCGAGCTCGACGGTCTCGTCCCAGCTCTGCGCGTCGTCGACCAGGTCGAGCAGGCTCAGCCGGTACATGAGGAACGCGTCGTCGCCGAGCAGCTCGCGGGTGCGCCGCACCACCTCGACCGGGAACCGCATCCGCTTCTCCGCAGTGCCGCCCCAGGCGTCGGTGCGGGTGTTGGTGCGCGCGGCCAGGAACTGGTTGATCAGGTAGCCCTCGGAGCCCATGACCTCGACGCCGTCGTAGCCGCCGCGCAGGGCGAGCGCGGCGGCCTTGGCGAACTGCGTGGCGGTGCGGTCGACCTCGCGGCTGCTCATCGGGTGGTTCTTGAACGGGGTGATGGGGCTGCGGACGTCCGAGACCGTCTTCTTGAACGGGCTGTAGCCGTAGCGACCGGCGTGCAGCAGCTGCAGCGCGATCTTCCCGTCGTGCTCGTGGACGGCGTCGGTGACGACCCGGTGGGCGTCGGCGTGCCGGCGGGTCGTCATCTGCGAGCCGAACGGGAGCAGCCAGCCGCGCCACGTGGGGGCGAAGCCGCCGGTCACCGACAGGGCGACGCCGCCCTTGGCCCGCTCGGCGAAGTACGCGGCCAGGTCCGGGAGGTGCTTGGCTCTGTCCTCCAGGCCGACGTGCATCGAGCCCATGATCACGCGGTTGCGCAGCGTGGTGGCGCCGATGGTGATCGGGCTGAGCAGGTGCGGGTGGCTGGTCGTCATGCGTGGCTCCTCATACTGGGGGCGTGATCTCGAGGACGTCGGCGTGGTTCCTGGTGCTGGCCGGGCTGTTCAACATGGTCATCTGGCCGCGCTTCGCCAAGGCGATCGCGGACGACGACCGGGCGTGGGCGGGCGAGCACTGGTCGAGCGACCCGACCGCCTTCTTCTGGGTGCACGCGGTGCTCATCGTCACCGCGTTCTCGATCGGCGTCGGCGTGCTCGTCGTGGGCGTCCGCGCTGCCCTGGCTCGTCGCGCCTCCGCTCGAGGAGAGGCACGGTAGAGCGAAGGCGCGACTCGTCGCCCTTGGCCGGTCGCTCGCTGGCGCTCGCTCATCGCGCCTCCAGGCGGGCGAGCGTCTCCTCGCACCACTGAAGCCCGGCGGCCTCGGTGAGGATGCCGCCGCGCAGCACGAGGTAGGGCCCGAGCGCCGCGTCGTCCAGCGCGTCGGGGTCGGGGAACGTGCGCGCCATGTCCTTCTCGTAGGCCTCCAGGGTCGCGGCGTGCTGGTCGCGGCGGGCCCGGACGTGCGCGACCAGGGCGTCGGCGTCGACGTTCGGCAGGCCGCGCAGCGCGACGGCGAAGCTGCTGCGGACGACCTCGGGGCCGATCGGCTCGGCCGACCAGCGGCGCAGCTCCGCGCGTCCGGCCTCCGTGATGCGGTGGACCTTGCGGTCGGGGCGCCCGGCCTGCGCGACCTGCTCGACGTCCACCCAGCCCTGCTCCTGCATGCGGGCCAGCACCTTGTAGATCTGCTGGTGGGTGGCTCGCCAGAAGTGCCCGATGGACGCGTCGAAGCGCCGCGCCAGGTCGTAGCCGGTGGCCGACCGCTCGGCGAGGGAGACGAGGATCGCGTGCTCCAGGGCCATGGCCCGAGAACCTACTATGCAACGAGTTGCACGTGCAAGGGGTTGCAGCCGGCGCTCAGGCGGGAGCCGGCCGTCGCACCAGCACGAGCACGACGGCCGTCATCACCACGGCGGTGACGAGCAGCGGCACCGGCACGAACGCGTCGCCCAGCACCAGCAGCGCGGCGAGCGGCACCGCCACGTTGACCATTCGGTCGCCCGCCGGGCGCAGCGCGATGGCCCAGATGCCGAGCACGAACACGGCCACCGGCACCGAGACCGTCCACGCGGCCGCCGCCTGCGACAGCTCGCCGTGCCGAACGAGACGAGGTCGAAGAACAGCTCCAGCTCGCTCGCGGTGGCGGGCCGGCTCGCGCGGGTCGCGCGGGCG
>NZ_JBNFNZ010000282.1:0-3424 GCF_057364525.1 Aeromicrobium sp. PFPM2_SD2 | reverse complement strand
CCGGCCGGCAGCTCGCCGAGCGTGAGGCCGTCGCGGGCCACGACGACGTCGCGGACGTCCTCGCGCTCGGGGATCGCGGCCAGCGTCAGGCGCTCGTCGGCGTACGTCGGGATGTCCTTGAGCGAGTGCACGGCGAAGTCGACCTCGCCGGCGGCCAGGACCTCGCGCAGCTCGGCGACGAACACGCCCGCGCCGCCGGCCTCGACGAGCGGGGTGCGGGTGCGGTCGCCTCGGTGGAGACGGGCACGACCTCGACGTCGACGCCGGTGACCTCGGTCAGCCGGGCGCGAAGGCGCCGGACTGGCGAGCGCGAGCCGGCTGGCCCGCGTGCCCATGCGCAGCGTGGTCACGCGTCCTCACCCGCCTTGTCGCCCGAGCGCTTCGTGACCGCGGCGATGGCCGCCGGGTCCAGCGCGAACAGGTCCGCGAGCGCGTCGGCGTAGGTCAGGCCCCCGTCGCCGTCGACGAGCTGCTGCACCCGGACGGTCGGCGCGTGCAGGATCTTGTCGGCGACGCGGTTGACGGTGTGACGCACCTCGGCCAGCACCTCGTCGCTGACGTCGCTGCGCCGGGCGAAGCGCTCCATCTCGGCGCTGACGATCTCGGTCGCCATCGTGCGCAGCGCGACCACGGTCGGGGTGACGCGGGCGGCCGCCTTCGCGGCCAGGAACGCCTCGACCTCGGCGTCGACGATGCGGCGCACGGCCGACACGTCCTGCGCGGCGGCGGTGTCCGAGCCGCGCTCGGCGAGCAGGGCGATGTCGACCAGCGTGATGCCGTCGAGCTCGGCGACCGACGCGTCGACGTCGCGGGGCAGCGCCATGTCGATGAGCGTCATCGGGCGTCCGTCGTGCTGGGCGCGCTCGATGCGGGCGCGGTCGAGCACCAGGCCGCTGGCGCCCGTGCAGGTGATGACGACGTCCGCGTGGTGCAGCTCGTTGTCGAGCGAGCCCCAGCGCACGGCGCCGACGCCGTAGGTCTCGACCAGGTCGTAGGCGCGCTGGTACGTGCGGTTGGCGACCATGATCCGCGCGTTGCTGACGCCGGTCTCGATGAGCGTCTTGACCGCCAGGCTCGACATCGTGCCGGCGCCGATGACCAGGAACTGGGTCTCGGGGTCGTGCACGACGTGGCCGGCCGCGTCCAGGGACGCGGTGACGATCGAGGGCCCGAGCAGGTCGATGCCGGTCTCGGCGTGGCCGCGCTTGCCGATGCGCAGCGCCTGCTGGAACAGCGTGTTGAGCGCCGACCCGACGGTCGACTCGTCCTGGCCCAGCTGCAGCGCGTCGCGGACCTGGCCCAGGATCTGGCTCTCGCCGATGATCATCGAGTCCAGGCCGGCGGCCACCTCGAACAGGTGGGCCACGGCGGCGTCGTCGTAGTGCACGTAGGCGTGGCGGACGAAGGCGTCGCGGTCCAGGCCGGCGTGCTCGGCCAGCAGGGTCGACACCTCCTCGACCGCGCCGTGGAAGCGCTCGGCCTCCACGTAGACCTCGACCCGGTTGCAGGTGGAGATCACCGCCGCCTCGGAGACGTAGGGCGTCTCCAGGGCGCGGTGCGACAGCTTGACGACGGAGTCGGTGTCCAGCGAGACACGCTCCAGCAGCTCGATCGGGGCCGTCTTGTGGGACAGCCCGACGACGAGGACGCTCATCGGCAGACCTCCGGGGAGAGGGAACGGTAGGGACGTCCGCCGACGACGGCGCCCGTCGTCCGCTCGTTGCGCTCGCTCATGCGTGCACCTCCAGCACGTCCGGCACGGCCGGCAGGGCCGAGCCGGCCTTGCGCTGCTCGTGGTACGCCAGGATCTGCAGCTCGATCGACAGGTCGACCTTGCGCACGTCGACGCCCTCGGGGACGTCGAGCACGACCGGCGCGAAGTTCAGGATGCTGGTGACGCCCGCGGCGACCAGCGCGTCGGCGACCTCCTGGGCCGCCTCGGCCGGGGTCGCGACGATGCCGATCGAGATGCCCCGCTCGGCGACGACCTGGGGCAGGTCCGACATGGCGCTGACCGTCAGGCCGGCGACCGTGGTGCCGACGCGGGCCGGGTCGGCGTCCACCAGCGCGGCCACGTGGATGCCGCGGGGCGTGAAGCCCTGGTAGTTCGAGAGCGCCTGGCCGAGGTTGCCGACGCCGACGAGCACGACGGCCCACTCCTGGGTCTGGCCGATCTCGCGGGCGATCTGGTAGCGCAGGTACTCGACGTCGTAGCCGACCCCGCGGGTGCCGTAGGAGCCCAGGTACGACAGGTCCTTGCGCAGCTTGGCCGGGTTGACGCCGGCGGCGGTGGAGAGGTCCTGCGACGAGCAGGTGGCGACGCCCTGGTCGGAGAGCTCGGTGAGGGCCCGCAGGTACAGCGGGAGCCGAGCGACCGTCGCGTCGGGGACGCCGCGGTCGGGCGCACCTCCGCGAGGGGTTCTCAAGACTGTCACGCTGCTCCTGCTCCGCCCGGTCGAGGGGGTGCGGCCCGGGGTTCGTCCGGGTCGGACCGGCGGTCTGCAGGCCCAGTTTAGGAGCTTGTGAACGTGGGAACAAAATCGGCGGTTCCCGCGGATCACCCTACTCAGGCGCGCAGGGCGGCCCGCAGGCGGGCAGGGTCCACCCGCCAGAAGTCGTGCTGACGGCCGTCCACGAAGGTCACCGGGAGGTGCTCGCCGTGCTCGGCCATGAGGCGAGCATCACCGGTGACGTCGACCACCTCGTAGCCCTCCCCCGCCTCGGCGCAGACCTCGGCGATGGCCTGCTCGGCCAGCTCGCACAGGTGGCAGCCGGGCTTGCCGTACATGAGGACGCGCGGGCCGCTCGTCCGGGCGCGTCGTCGCCTCACGGCGTCTCCAGCCCGAGCACCTCGCGCCGGGCGAGCGCGCGGAGGCGTCCCTTGAGCACGGTGCCGTCGGGTCCCTGCGGCAGGTCGTCGACCACGACGACACGCTCCGGGTGCTTGAAGCGGGCCAGGTTCTCGGCGCAGTGCGTCGCGACCCGGTCGGCCAGCGTGCGCCGGTCGGCGCCGGCGTCCGGCACGACGAACGCGACGACGGCCTCGGTCGTGCGGGCGTCCGGGACGCCGACCACCGCGACCTGCGCGACGCCGGGCACCTCGGCCGCGACCACCTCGACCTCGACCGGGTAGACGCTGAACCCCGAGACCATGACCACCTCGCGCATGCGGTCGAGCACGGCGAGCCGGCCGTCGACGTCCAGCATCCCCACGTCGCCCGTGCGGAACCAGCCGTCGGCGTCCGGGCCGCCGGAGCCGTCGGGCCAGTAGCCGGTGAACAGGTTGTCGCCGCGCACCCGGATCTCGCCCGGGCGTCGGGGCCCGCGTCGTTCCCGGTCACGTCGAGCACGCGCAGCTCCGACGCCGGGCACGGCCGGACCGACCACGGCCGGGGCCGGGCGCGTCCGTCGGCGGCGCCGCCGA
>NZ_JBNFNZ010000281.1:0-3433 GCF_057364525.1 Aeromicrobium sp. PFPM2_SD2 | reverse complement strand
CCGCGAGCGCGGCCACGACGGCCAGCGCGCGGACGCGGGGAAGGCTCATCGCCCCACGGTAGGCGAGGACCGCCACGGGCGCCGCGACGAACCGGTCAGCCGGCGCGGACCTGCAGGGCCTTCTCGATCGCCCGGCCCAGGCGCGGGGTCAGCGTCTCGACGTAGGTGCGCGTCAGGTGGTGCCGGTCGCGGTACAGCGTGACCCCGCCGACGATCGCCGGGCACGTCTGGCCCGGGCAGACCCACGGGTTCAGGTCGAGGTAGGAGGTGCCATCGACCTCGCCGGCGACCGTGCGTCCCTCGTCGGCCTTCCACACGTCGTCGTACGCCTGGTCGCGCGGCACGTCGCACAGGCCGGGACGCTCGGGGTGGCGGACCAGGCAGTCGGGCACGTTGATCGGCATGCGCGGGGTGGCGGCCAGGACGAGCACCGGGACGTCGGCCTTCGTCAGGCGCGTCCAGAGCGTCGAGGCGCCCTCGTGGAGCAGGGCGTCCTTCTCGGCGGCGGTCGCGCGGGGCGCCCACAGCTTGCGCGTGTCGAGCGCGGTCACGACGAGGTCGGGCCGGTCCGGCCCGGTCAGCCGGCTGACGAGCCCGGCGTTGAACTCGTCGCAGGAGAGGTACGGCGTGCGCTCGTCGTACTGGGTCGCGGCGCTCGTGAAGTCGCAGGCGGACTTCGTGTAGGTGCGCACCTTCCAGTGGTTGAGCAGGGCGAGCTGCTCCAGCGCCGGCAGCCACTGCAACGTCTTGGAGTTGCCGGCCAGGGCGACCTCGACCTTCCCCTCCGGGTCGCCGAAGACGCAGCCGGGGGAGACAGCGCCCTCGAAGCTCACCGTGCAGGCCTTGCCCCGGCGCGACGAGACGTCCTCGGCCGCATCACGCGGCTCGGGCACGGCGCCGCGCGTCGTGGTCGCCGGCTCGAGCTGGCCGTCGGCGAGCGCCGCGGCACCGAGCCCGGCGATCGTCGGGGGCACCTCGACCGGCTTCGGGCCCGGGGCGGAGTCCGAGCAGCCGGCGAGCATGGCTGCGAGAGCGGCGACGACCGCGAGCGCGCGGACGCGGACCGACGTCATCCCCAGACCTCGTCCAGCTGCGGCTCCAGGAAGCGGCGCATCGTCTTGGTGTACGTCGCCGTGACGTGGTGCGTGTCGTAGTAGACGAGCACCTCGCCGATGATCGGCGCGCACTTCTCGCCGGGGCACACCCAGCCGTTCATGTCGACCAGGCCCACGCCCTCGACGCCCTCGACGGCCTGCTCGGCGTCCGAGAGGCCCCACACCGAGGAGTAGGCCTTGGCGCGGTCGACGGCGCACCGGGTCAGGTGGCCCTCGTTGCTGCCGACGCAGTCGGGGATATTGAGCTTGAGGCGGGGCCCGGCGGTCAGCACGGCGACGTCGATGCCGGCGTCGGTGAACGTGCGCCACCACTCCTGGACGCCCTCGACGCGGGTGCGGCGCAGCTCGGCGGCCGGCACGTCCTTGCTCTTCTGGGCGATCTTGAGCGTGTCGAGCACCGTGAAGACGCGGTCGGGCTTGAGCTCCTCGGTCACGGTCTTGACGACGTTGCGGTTCCACTCGTCGCACTCGGGGTAGTCGTCGAGCGGGTCGCTGCCGTTGCGCGTGGGGGCCGCGGTGAACTCGCACGCGGACTTGGTGAACGACTCGATCCGCCAGCCGCGGTCCTTGCCGATCTCGTCCATGACGGGGATCCACTGACGCGTCTTGGAGTTGCCGATCATCGCGATCACGGTCGTGCCCTGCGGGTCGCCGAAGGTGCAGGACGCGGGGTCGGTGCCCTCGATGTCCTGGTCGCAGCGGCGCGTGGCCTCGTTGGCGTTGTCGTCCTCGACGTCGACCAGCGACGGGGAGAAGGCCTCGACCGAGTCGACCGGGTCGCCGGCCGGGTTGCCGCGCGGCTTCTCGCCGAGCACCTCGGCGCCCTTGGCGTCCTTGACGACGGGGGTCTCGTTGGCGGTGATGGCGCCGTTGAGCGTGAAGCCCGCGACGACGCCGATGACCGTCAGGGCCAGGCCGGCGGCCAGGGCGTTGCGGGTGGACTCCATGAGCCGCGAGAAGCGCACCGGGTTCTCGATGACGTGGTGCGTGAGCCAGGCGGCGGCGACCGACGCGACGGCGACCGGCAGCAGGTCCAGCGTGGTCTCCTCGCCGGGCGACCAGCCCTCGAAGATCACGATCATCGGCCAGTGCCACAGGTAGATCGAGTACGACAGGGCGCCGAACCAGCGCATGACCGAGCGGTCCAGGACCAGCCCGGCGCCGCGGGCGCCGGCGGCGGGACCACCGGCGATGACCGCGGCGGCGCCGGCAATCGGCAGCAGCGCGTAGTAGCTGGGCCACGGCATCGCGTCGTCCTGCAGCAGGACCGAGGCGGCGATGCCGGCCAGGCCGACCCAGGTGAGGGCCGCGGCGGCACCGGGACGCATCCGGTTCAGCAGCGGCACCGAGATGGCCACCAGGCCGCCGAGCGCGAGCTCCCACAGGCGCGTGGTGGTGATGAAGTACGCGGTGTCGGGCGACTCCTGGGTCCAGTGGACCGAGTAGGCCAGCGACGGCACGAAGATGAGCAGCAGGCCGCCGAACATCGCCGGGCGCAGCGGCAGGTGGCCGCGACGCACCAGGATCGCGACGACGATGATCAGCAGCGGCCAGACGACGTAGAACTGCTCCTCGACCGCCAGCGACCAGAAGTGCTGCAGCGGGCTGACCGCGTCGTCCTCGGCCGAGTAGTCGACCGCGCGGTCGGCCAGGCGCCAGTTGATGACGTAGAACGCGCTCGCCACCGCGTCGAAGGCGGTGTCCTTCCAGCGGGTGACCGGCAGGAAGAGGTACGTCGCGACCATCGTGGCCACGATGACCGTGGCCGACGCCGGCAGCAGGCGCTTGGCCCGCCGGGCGTAGAAGCGCGTCAGGCTGACGCGGCCGTCGCGCTCCACCTCGCGGACCAGCAGCCCCGTGATGAGGAAGCCGGAGATGACGAAGAAGATGTCGACGCCCACGAATCCGCCCGGGAGCCAGGCGAGGTCGATGTGGTAGAGGACGACGGTGAGGACGGCGATGGCGCGGAGGCCCTCGATGTCGCCTCGGAAGTTCTTGCTCACCCAGCCTGCTTTCGATCTCGGACGTGCGGACGGTGCCGTGTCAGGGTAACGAACCCTGCCCGGACGGCCCGGCGAGCGCCGGGGGCGGGCTCCTAGGATGGCCCGGTGAGCCTGCCGACGTTGACGCTGCTGCTGGGTCCCTCCGCCTCCCCGGGGCTGGTCGACGACGTCCGCGCGGCCGGGTTTCGACGTCAGGTCGTCCCGGTGCCCGACGGCGACGCGGCCGCGATGCGTGCCGCCGTGGCCGCCGTGACGAGCGAGGCCGTCGGCTACGCGGCGCGCGACCTCACTACGCCGAGCACGTCGAGCGGGCGG
>NZ_JBNFNZ010000280.1:0-3433 GCF_057364525.1 Aeromicrobium sp. PFPM2_SD2 | reverse complement strand
CGCGCGCGTCCGCACCCTCGTCCCCGAGGCGGAGGGGCTGGACGTCGAGGTCCACCCGCTGCCCGGTCCCCGCGCGGTCACGTCGTGCTGCTGCGCCTGCTCGGCGACGGCGTCGCCGCGTCCACCCGGCTCGACCCCCAGGCCAAGGCCCTGGGCGAGTGGCTGCGCGCCCGCGTCGTCGCCGTGCCGACCCGTCTGCTCGTCGAAGGAGAGCGATGAACCCCTGGAGGACCCCCGAGCGTGAGGCCCTGCGCGACATGGTGCGCAGCTTCACCGAGAAGGAGATCGTCCCGCACCTGCGCCAGTGGGAGGACGACGGACGCCTGCCGCGCGAGCTGCACCTGACGGCGGCCAAGGCCGGCCTCATGGGCATCGGCTTCCCCGAGGAGGTCGGCGGCAGCGGCGGCGACCTGGTCGACACGACCATCGTGACCGAGACGATCATCGAGTCCGGCGGCTCCAGCGGCCTGGTCTCGGCGCTGTTCACGCACGGCATCGCGCTGCCGCACATCGTCGCGAACGGCAGCCCGGACCTCGTCGACGAGTACGTCCGCCCGACGCTGGCCGGCGAGAAGATCGGCTCGCTCGCCGTCACCGAGCCCGACGGCGGCTCGGACGTCGCGAACCTGCGCACCCGGGCCCGCAAGGACGGCGCCGACTACGTCGTCGACGGGGCGAAGACGTTCATCACGTCCGGCGTCCGCTCGGACTTCGTCACCACCGCGGTGCGCACCGGTGACGACGGCTGGGGCGGCATCAGCCTGGTCGTCATCGACAAGGGCCTGGACGGGTTCGACGTCAGCGGCCCGCTGGCCAAGATGGGGTGGCACTGCTCCGACACCGCCGAGCTCGCGTTCAGCGGCGTCCGCGTGCCGCAGGCCAAGCTGGTCGGCGAGGAGAACGCGGGCTTCGTCTACGTCATGCAGCAGTTCGTCGTCGAGCGGCTGAGCCTGGCCACGCAGGCGTACGCCACCGCCCAGCGCGCCCTCGACCTCGCGGTCGACTACGCCCGCACCCGCGAGACCTTCGGGCGCCCGCTCATCGCGCGCCAGGCCATCCGTCACCGCCTGGTCGAGATGCACCAGAAGGTCGAGGCGGCCCGCGCGGTCACCCGGCAGGCGGTCGAGGCGCGGGTGAGCGGCGAGAAGGACGACCTGCAGATGTCGCTCGTCGCGTCCACCGCCAAGAACGTCGCCGTCGAGGCGTGCGAGTGGGTCGTCAGCCAGGCCGTGCAGATCCACGGCGGCGCCGGCTACCTGCGCGACAGCGAGGTCGACCGGCACTACCGCGACGCCCGCATCCTCGGCATCGGCGGCGGCGCGACCGAGGTCATGAAGGACCTCTCGGCGAAGCTGCTGGGGTACTGAGATGACGACCGAGATCGTGACAGAGCCGAGCAACCGCGAGGCGATGCTCGAGCGCATCGCCGTCCTGCACGAGGAGCAGGCCAAGGCCGTCGCCGGCGGCGGCGAGCGGTACGTCGCCCGCCACCGGGGCGCGCCGGCAAGCTGACCGCCCGCGAGCGCATCGAGCTGCTGCTCGACGAGGACGCCCCGTTCCTGGAGCTGGGCGCGCTCGCCGGCTGGGGCACCGACTTCCCGGTCGGCGCCTCGGTGGTCACCGGCATCGGCGTCGTCGAGGGCGTCGAGTGCATGATCGTGGCCAACGACCCGACCGTGAAGGGCGGCTCGACCAACCCGAGCTCGCTGCGCAAGAGCCGCCGGGCCGCGCAGATCGCCACCGAGAACGGCCTGCCGACGATCAACCTGGTCGAGTCCGGCGGCGCCGACCTGCCGACGCAGAAGGACATCTTCATCCCCGGCGGCGCGAGCTTCCGCGACCTCACCCGGTCCAGCGCCGCGGGGGTCCCGACGATCGCGCTCGTCTTCGGCAACGCGACGGCCGGTGGGGCGTACGTGCCCGGGATGAGCGACTACGTGGTCATGGTCAAGGACGGCGCGAAGGTCTTCCTCGGCGGTCCGCCGCTGGTGAAGATGGCCACCGGCGAGGAGTCCGACGACGAGTCGCTCGGCGGCGCCGAGATGCACGCGCGGACGTCCGGTCTGGCCGACTACCTGGCCGTGGACGAGCACGACGCGATCCGGCTGGGACGCCAGGTCGTCCGGCGGCTCAACTGGCGCAAGGCCGGCCCGGCACCGCGGACGGACTACGCCGAGCCGCGCCGCGACCCGGAGGCCCTGCTCGACCTGATCCCGACCGACCTCAAGCAGCCGTTCGACCCGCGCGAGGTCATCGCGCACCTGGTCGACGGCAGCGAGTTCGACGAGTTCAAGCCGCTGTACGGCACCAGCCTGGTCACCGGCTTCGCCCAGCTGCACGGCCACCCGGTCGGCGTCCTGGCCAACGCGCAGGGCGTCCTGTTCAGCCAGGAGGCGCAGAAGGCCGCGCAGTTCATCCAGCTGGCCAACCAGGTCGACACGCCGCTGCTGTTCCTGCACAACACGACCGGCTACATGGTCGGCGCCCAGTACGAGCAGGGCGGCATCATCAAGCACGGCGCGCAGATGATCAACGCCGTCTCGAACAGCAAGGTGCCACACCTGAGCGTCGTCATCGGCGCCTCGTACGGGGCCGGTCACTACGGCATGAGCGGACGCGCCTACGACCCGCGGTTCATGTTCAGCTGGCCGAACGCCAAGTCGGCGGTGATGGGCCCGGCGCAGCTGGCCGGCGTCATCTCGATCGTCGCCCGCCAGGCCGCGGAGTCCAAGGGCGTCCCGTTCGACGAGGAGCAGGACGCGAAGACCCGCGCGTTCATCGAGCAGATGATCGAGGAGCAGTCGCTCGCCTTCTTCACGTCCGGCATGGGCTACGACGACGGCGTCATCGACCCGCGCGACACGCGCACGATCCTGGGCATCTGCCTGTCGGCCATCGCCACCCGCCCCGTCGAGGGCGCCGAGGGATTCGGGGTGTTCAGGCTGTGAACACGCACAAGCAGATCAAGAGCGTCCTGGTCGCCAACCGGGGGGAGATCGCCCGGCGCGTGTTCCGCACCTGCCGCGACCTCGGCGTCGAGACCGTCGCCGTGCACTCGGACGCCGATGCCGGCGCGCCGTTCGTCCGCGAGGCCGACCGGGCCGTTCGCCTGCCCGGCTCGGCGCCGGGCGAGACGTACCTGCGCGGCGACCTGGTCATCGCCGCGGCGAGGGCGCCGCGCCGACGCGATCCACCCCGGCTACGGCTTCCTGTCCGAGAACGCCCAGTTCGCGCGGGACGTCGTCGACGCCGGCCTGACCTGGATCGGCCGACCCGTCGACGATCGAGGCGATGGGGTCCAAGATCCGGGCCAAGGAGCTCATGGCCGCCGCCGGCGTCCCGGTGCTCGAGGTCGACCCGGCGACCGCCACCGCGGCCGACTTCCCGCTGCTGGTCAAGGCCGTCCGCCCGGGCGGCGGGCGGCCGGGGGATG
>NZ_JBNFNZ010000279.1:0-3445 GCF_057364525.1 Aeromicrobium sp. PFPM2_SD2 | reverse complement strand
GCCTGGGCAGCTTCTGGACCGACCTGGTGCGCAGCGTCGTCCGCGTCCTGCTGCCCCCTCGCCGTCGTCGGCGCCACGGCGCTGGCGATCGGCGGCGTGGTGCAGAGCTGGCACGCCCCGCGCGAGGTCACCACGCTGACCGGTGGCACGCAGCGGGTGCCCGGCGGCCCGGTGGCCAGCCAGGAGGTCATCAAGGAGCTCGGCACCAACGGCGGCGGCTTCTACAACGCCAACTCCGCCCACCCGTTCGAGAACCCCACCCCGTTCACCAACCTGCTCGAGATCTTCCTCATCCTGCTCGTCCCGCTCGCGATGGCGTGGGCCTTCGGCCTCATCGTCAAGGACCGGCGCCAGGGTGGCGCCGTCCTGGCCGTGATGGTGCTGCTGCTCGGCGTCTCGACCGCCCTGCTCCACTGGGCCGAGATGGCCGGTCCCGGCACCGCGCCGACGCTGGCCGGCGGGGCGATGGAGGGCAAGGAGGTCCGCTTCGGCGAGGCCGGCTCGGCCCTGTTCGGCGCCGCCACCACCGGCACCTCGACCGGCGCGGTCAACGCCATGCACGACTCCTTCACCGCCCCCGGCGGCGGCCTGACGCTGTTCAACATGATGCTGGGCGAGATCGCGCCCGGCGGCGTCGGCTCGGGCCTGTACGGGATGCTCGTGCTCGCCGTCGTCGCGGTCTTCCTCGCCGGGCTCATGGTCGGCCGGACGCCGGAGTACCTGGGCAAGAAGATCGGCCAGCGCGAGATCGTCCTGGTCGCGCTCTACGTGCTGACCACCCCGGTGCTCGTGCTGACCGGCACGGCCCTGGCGCTCAGCGTCGGCCCCGGCCTGGCCGGCCTCCAGGAGTCCGGCCCGCACGGGCTGTCCGAGGCGCTGTACGCGGTGACGTCCGCGGCCAACAACAACGGCAGCGCGTTCGGCGGGCTCACGTCCGGGACGCCGTTCTGGAACACCCTGCTCGGCACCTGCATGCTGCTGGGCCGCTTCGTGCCGATCGTCCTCGTCCTGGCGCTGGCCGGACGCTTCTCGGCGGCGCAGAGCGTCCCGCCGGGCGCCGGCACCCTGCCCACCCACCGAGCGCTGTTCGTGGGCCTGCTGTCCGCCGTCGCCGTCGTGGTCGTCGGCCTCACCTATGTGCCGGTGCTCGTGCTCGGCCCGATCGTGGAGTCCCTCTCGTGAACGCACCGTCCCCCGCGCCCCAGCGGCGCGCCCTGTCCGCCCAGCTGCGCGAGGCGCTGCCCGCGGCGCTGCGCAAGCTCGACCCGCGCGAGCTGCTGGCCACCCCGGTCATGCTCGTCGTCGAGCTCGGCGCCGTGCTGACCACGGTCCTGACCGTGCTCGACCCCGGCTTCGTCAGCGTGGGCGTCACCGTCTGGCTGTGGCTGACCGTCCTGTTCGGCAACCTCGCCGAGGCCGTGGCCGAGGGCCGCGGCAAGGCCCAGGCCGACAGCCTGCGGGCCCTGCAGGAGGAGACCACCGCCTACCGGCTCACCGGCCGGCCCGACCCGGCCCGCGGCTCCCTGCTCGAGAAGCCCGCCGAGGTCGTCCCCAGCACGTCCCTGCGGCCCGGCGACCTGGTCGTCGTGACCGGCCGGCGAGCGCATCCCCGGGGCGACGGCGACGTCGTCGAGGGCGTCGCGTCCGTCGACGAGTCGGCCGTGACCGGCGAGTCCGCACCGGTCATCCGCGAGGCCGGCGGCGACCGCTCGGCCGTCACCGGCGGCACCGTCGTGCTGTCGGACCGGATCGTCGTGCGGATCTCCAGCGAGCCGGGACACTCCTTCGTCGACCGGATGATCGCGCTGGTCGAGGGCTCGCAGCGCCAGCGCACGCCGAACGAGGTCGCCCTCGGCGTCCTGCTCGGCGCCCTCACTGCGATCTTCCTGGTCGTGGTCGTGACGCTGTACTTCGTCGCCGACCACAGCGGCGCCCAGCAGTCCGCGCTCGTGCTGACCGCGCTGCTGGTGTGCCTCATCCCGACCACGATCAGCGCCCTGCTGTCGGCCATCGGCATCGCCGGCATGGACCGGCTGCTCCAGCGCAACGTGCTGGCGATGTCCGGACGGGCGGTCGAGGCCGCCGGCGACGTGGACGTCCTGCTGCTCGACAAGACCGGCACCATCACCTACGGCAACCGCCAGGCGTGCGCGCTCCTGCCCCTCTCCGGCGTCGAGAGCGCCGAGCTCGCCGACGCCGCGCTGCTGTCGTCGCTGGCCGACGAGACGCCCGAGGGCCGCAGCATCGTCCGGCTCGTGCACGGCGACGACGGACGCCACCCGGTGCCGGCGTCGGCCACGCTCGTGCCCTTCTCCGCGTCCACCCGCATGAGCGGGCGTCGATCCTGCCGGGCCGGCGCGTCCGCAAAGGGCGCCGCCTCGGCGGTGCAGCGCTGGGTCGAGGAGGAGCACGGCACGGTGCCGCACCAGGTCGCCGAGCTCGTCGAGGGCATCAGCCGCACCGGCGGGACGCCCCTGGTCGTCGCCGAGCAGGAGCCGGGCAAGACCCCGTGCGTCCTGGGCGTCGTGCAGCTCAAGGACGTCGTGAAGGCCGGCATGCGCGAGCGGTTCGAGCGGCTGCGGGCGATGGGCATCCGCACCGTCATGGTCACCGGCGACAACGCCACGACGGCCAAGGCGATCGGCGAGGAGGCCGGCGTCGACGACGTCCTGGCCGAGGCCACGCCGGAGGACAAGCTGGCGCTGATCCGCCGCGAGCAGGCCGGCGGCCGGATGGTCGCCATGTGCGGCGACGGCACCAACGACGCGCCCGCGCTGGCCCAGGCCGACGTCGGCGTGGCGATGAACACCGGCACGAGCGCTGCGAAGGAGGCCGGCAACATGGTCGACCTCGACTCGGACCCGACCAAGCTCATCGACGTCGTCGAGGTGGGCAAGCAGCTGCTCATCACCCGTGGGGCGCTCACCACGTTCTCCGTGGCCAACGACGTCGCGAAGTACTTCGCGATCCTGCCGGCGATGTTCGTGGTCGCCTTCCCGGGCCTGGACGTGCTCAACGTGATGCGCCTGTCCAGCCCGGAGTCGGCCATCCTCTCGGCCGTCGTCTTCAACGCCCTCGTCATCGTCGCGCTCATCCCGCTGGCGCTGCGCGGCGTCCGCTACACGCCCAGCTCGGCCTCGGCCCTGCTGCGCCGCAACCTGCTGGTCTACGGCCTGGGCGGCGTCGTCGCCCCGTTCGCCGGCATCAAGCTCATCGACCTCGTCGTCTCGACCCTCCCCGGAGCGTGAGTCCCGTGAAGACCCTGTTCGCCTTCTCCCGTCACTGCCTGGCCGGCCTGCGCGCGATGGTCGTCGCGACGCTCGTGCTCGGCCTGGCCTACCCGGTGCTCGTCCAGGGCGTGGCGGCCGTCGCGGCGCCCTGGGCGTCGCAGGGCTCGCTCGTCACCGCCGACGGCGACCGCACCACCGACCCCGACGAGGCCGTC
>NZ_JBNFNZ010000278.1:0-3474 GCF_057364525.1 Aeromicrobium sp. PFPM2_SD2 | reverse complement strand
GCGCGGTGGCCGGCCTGGCCCTGTTCGTCGCGCTGGCGGCGAGCGGCGTGACGCTGTGGCGGTGGTCCCGTGAGCACGCGCGTGGTCCTGCTGCGGGCGGTCAAACGTCGGTGGCGCCCAGCTCCCCATGGCCGACCTGCGGGCGATGGCCGCCGACCTCGGGGCGTCCGCCCCACGCACCTACATCGCCAGCGGCAACCTGGTCGCCGACGTCCCGGGCGACCCGGACGCGTTCGACCGCGCCCTGGAGCAGGCCGTCCAGGAGCGGTTCGGCTTCTTCCGCGAGGTCATCAGCCGCACCCCCGACGAGGTGCGCGCGGCCCTCGACGCCCACCCGTTCGAGGTGCTGGAGCCGAAGTTCTCGTACGTCTCGTTCCTGCTGCGCGCGCCGGACCCCGAGTCGGTCACCACGGCCGAGGCGGTCGAGACCGGCGACGACCGCTGGCAGGTGATCGGCCGCGAGCTGCACCTGCGCTACGCGAACGGCGCCGGACGTCCGCAGCTCGACGACCGGAAGCTCGGGCGCGCGCTCGGCGTCCCCGGCACGGCCCGCAACCTGCGCACGGTGGCCAAGCTCGTCGAGCTGGCGTCGTAGGGCACCGTCCCGGCGTCCGCCGCGGTGGTGGAGGATGACCGCGCGACGACCGCGTCCACCCAACCACCTCGAAGGAGCAGTGCGTGTTCCGTGAGGTCCCGGCGCTCCCGGTGGTGGTCCCCCTCGCGCTCGCGGTGCTGGCGGTGCCGCTGTGGCACCTGCGCCGGCGCGGACTGCTGACGGCGCCGCGGGTCGCGGTGGCCGTCGCCCTGTGCGTCTACGCCGCCGGCGTCGTCGCCAACACCGTGTTCCCGGTCTACCTGGACAAGCCGCACGAGGCCGTGTGGCGGCTGTACCTCGACCCGTTCGCCCCCTACGACGTGGCCGACGCGGTCATGAACGTCGCGGTGTTCGTCCCGGTCGGCGTGCTCGTGCCGCTGGTGCGTCCGCGGTCCCCGTGGTGGGGCACGGCGGCGGTGGCCGCCGGGTTCAGCCTGGTGATCGAGCTGGCCCAGTACCTCACCGGCAACCTGCTCGGCGGAGGCCACGTGGCCGACGTCCACGACCTGTTCTTCAACGTCGTCGGTGGCCTCCTCGGCCTCGGCCTGCTGGCCGCCGCCGGCCGGGTGCCGGCGCTCGGACGCCTGGTCGACCGCTTCCGCTGGCGGTGAACCGGCCCGCGACGGGGCCGTCCTGCGCCAGGATGGGCGCATGACGTCCCCCTCCCCCGTCCACGTCGCGATCGTCGTCTTCGACGAGGTCGAGGTGCTCGACTGCTGCGGTCCGTTCGAGGTGTTCTCCGTCGCCAACCGCGTCGCCGCCGGGCGCGGCGAGGCCGAGCCCTTCGTCGTGCGGATGGTCGCGGCCGACCGCGAGGTCGTGGCCCGCGGCGGGCTCGTGCTGCGGGCCCACGCCACGATCGACGAGGACCCGCCCGTGGACGTCCTGGTCGTCTCCGGCGGCGTCACCGACGAGGTCGAGAAGGACGTCCGGGTGACCGGGTGGATCTCCGGTCTGCGTCCGCGGCTGACGACGTCGGTGTGCACCGGCGCGTTCGTGCTGGCCGAGGCCGGCGTGCTCACCGACCAGAGCGTCACCACCCACTGGGAGGACCAGGCCGCGCTCGCCGAGCGCTGGCCCGCGCTCACCGTGCTCGCCGACCGGCGGTGGGTGCGCGACGGCGACGTGCTGACGTCCGGGGGCATCTCGGCGGGCATCGACATGGCCCTGCACCTCGTCGAGGTGGTCGCCGGACGCGCGCTGGCCGAGGCCACGGCCCGGCAGATGGAGTACCGCTGGACCGACGACCCCACCGCCTGACCGTCCGCGCCGGCTCCGCGCGCGAGCAGTGAGCGGTGAGCGGTGAGTGGGGTGAGCGGTGGGTGAGCGGTGAGTCAGCAACCTCATCAGGCGCTCATTCAGTTGCCAGCTCACCGCTCCCCCGAGCGAGAGGTTGCCAGCTCACCGCTCACCCGAGCGAGGGGTTGCCAGCTCACCGCTCACCCGAGCCTGAGTCGGCGGGTGCCGCTGGTGCGCCGACCTACGCTGGAGGGGTGAGCATCGAAGCCGTCGCGGACGTCCTGTCCGACAAGACCTGGCTGGTGCTGACGGGGGCGGGCGTCTCCACGGACTCGGGCATCCCCGACTACCGCGGCCCGGGCTCCCCGCCGCGCCACCCCATGACCTACCAGGATTTCATCGCCACCCCCGAGGCGCGCCAGCGGTACTGGGCCCGTGCCCACGTCGGCTGGTCGAACATGACCGGCGCCGAGCCGAACGCCACCCACCGGCTGCTCGCCGCGTGCCAGCAGGCTGGCGGCCTCAGCGGGCTCATCACGCAGAACGTCGACGGGCTGCACGAGCGCGCCGGGCACCGCGACGTCGTCGACCTGCACGGCCGCATCGACCGGGTCGTCTGCCTGGACTGCGGCACCCGCTCGCCCCGTCAGCGGCTGCACGAGCGCCTGGTCGCGCTCAATCCCGGCTACGCCGAGCGGTCCGCGGTCATCGCCCCCGACGGCGACGCGCTGCTCGAGGAGACGTCCGACTTCGTCGTCGCCCCGTGCGAGGTGTGCGGCGGCCGGCTCAAGCCCGACGTCGTCTTCTTCGGCGAGTCGGTGGCCAAGCCGGTCGTCGAGCACTGCTTCGCGCTCACCGAGTCCGCCGAGGTGCTGCTCGTGCTCGGCTCGTCGCTGCAGGTGATGAGCGGCCTGCGGTTCGTGCGCCGGGCCGCGAAGGTCGGCGTCCCGGTCGTCATCGTCAACCGCGGCACGACCCGCGGCGACGACCTGGCCACCGTGAAGCTCGAGGCCGGTGTCGCCGAGACGCTCACCGCGCTGGAGCCGGTCGGCGTCTAGCCCCCAGGTCCGGGGGATGGAGCGGCCCGGCTCGCGCCGCTACCCTCGTCGACGACGTCGGACGACCGACGTCGTCTCATCGAGCGTCACCAGGAGTGCCGTACCCGACCCGGGTCCCCACGTCCGCCCTTCGCGGACGTGTCCAGCAACCCGTCGTGCGCGCACTCCCGACCTCGATCGATCCCTGCTCGACCGCGCACGGCCTCGTCACGGAAGGACGAACCCATGGCGCGTGTCCGCCTCATCCCCGTCACCACCCAGCACCTCACCTGGCTGCTGCACGACCGTCCCGCGCTCGCGCGGGCGCTCGGATCGCCCCTGCCCGAGGGCTGGCCGGAGTTCCCCGAGGCCGTCCCGCACACCCTGCAGGTGCTCACCGACCGTCCCGACGAGGCGGACTGGTGGATGCACCTGTTCGTCGAGGAGCCGACCGGGACGCTCGTCGGCTCCGGCGGGTTCAGCGGCCCGCCGGTCGACGGCGTCGTGGAGATCGGCTACGAGGTCGCACCCGCCTTCCGGCGGCGCGGACTGGCCACGGCCGCCGCGTCCGCGCTCGTGGCGAAGGCTGCCGCGTCCGGCGCG
>NZ_JBNFNZ010000277.1:0-3498 GCF_057364525.1 Aeromicrobium sp. PFPM2_SD2 | reverse complement strand
GCGCGCCGGCGCTACCGCCGCCGCGAGCACGCCCGATGTACTCGGCCCCCAGCCCGGACGCCGGACCCGCGCCCGACGACGTCCCGGGCGTCCCCGCGCCCGGCACCAGCGGCCAGGGCGAGGACGCGGAGAACCCGATGTACTCGCGCCGTCGCCGGGCGCCGGACCGGCCCCCGAGGGCAGCGCCGCCGGGTCGTCCCCGGGCGCGAGCGGGTCCGCCCCGTCCGCCACCGGGACGACCGCCGACGACGACCACGTCGAGAGGCAGGAGGAGGTCGCCTACAGCAGCGGGCCCGACGTCGAGGCGTCCATCGAGGACCTGACCGACGAGGACCCGCGGTGAAGGCGGTCACCTACACGCAGTACGGCGGCCCGGAGAACCTGACGTACGGCGACGTCGACGACCCCAAGGTGGGCCCGGACTGGGTCCGCGTCTCGGTCCGCGCGGCGTCGGTGAACCCGGTCGACTGGAAGCTCGCGTCCGGCGGGCTGGACTCGGCGCTGGACGTCTTCTTCCCGGTCGTGCCGGGCTGGGACGTCGCCGGCGTGGTGACCGAGGTCGGCCCGGCGAACCACGACCTGAAGGTCGGCGACGAGGTCTACGGCTACCTGCGCAAGGACGCCGTGCACGGCGGCACGTACGCCGAGCAGGTCGCCGCGCCGCGCGCCACGCTGGCGCTCAAGCCGACCTCGCTGTCGTTCGAGGAGGCCGCCGCCGTGCCGCTGGCCGGGCTCACCGCCTTCCAGGCCCTCGAGGACGCCCTGCAGGTCGGCGCCGACGACGTCGTGCTGGTGCACGGCGCCTCGGGCGGCGTGGGCGTGTTCGCGGTCCAGATCGCCGCCGCGCGCGGCGCCCGGGTCAGTCGGCACCGCCTCGCCGCGCAACCACGACTTCGTCCGCGAGCTCGGTGCGGAGCCGGTCGAGTACGGCGACGCCTGGCCGAGCGCGTGCGCGCCCTGGTCCCCGACGGCGTCACCGCGGTGCTGGACACCCGGGGCGAGGACGCGCTGGCGTCCGCGCCGGACGTGCTGGCCGACCAGCACCAGGGACGCGTCGCCTCGATCATCGACCCGGGCGTGGCCGAGCTCGGCGGCACGTACGTCTTCGTGCACCCGGACGTCGACGACCTCGCCGCCCTGGCGACGCTCGCCGACGCCGGCGAGCTGCGCGTGCCGATCGCGTCCACCTACCCGCTGGAGCGAGCCGCGGACGCCTGGCGCGAGTCGATGGAGGGGCACGCGCGCGGGAAGATCGTCCTGACCGTGGGCTGATCCTCGGCGCGGCGGTTCAGGACGCCCGAGCGGGGTACGGCCCGGGGGAACCGGACCTCCCGCAGGAAGGACGACCCCATGACCGACGTCGCAGCGCAGCCGCCCGCCGAGGGCGACGACCGCCGGATCCTCACCACCCGGCAGGGTCATCCCGTCCACGACAACCAGAACCAGCGCACCGTCGGCGCCCGCGGGCCGGCGACGCTGGAGAACTACCAGTTCCTGGAGAAGATCAGCCACTTCGACCGCGAGCGGATCCCCGAGCGTGTGGTCCACGCCCGGGGATTCGTCGCGTACGGCTACTTCGAGGCCGACGGCACGTGGGGCGACGAGCCGATCTCGCGCTACACCCGGGCCAAGCTCTTCCAGGAGCAGGGCAAGCGCACCGACGTCGCCATCCGCTTCTCCACCGTCATCGGCGGCCGCGACTCGTCCGAGGCGGCCCGCGACCCACGCGGCTTCGCGGTGAAGTTCTACACCGAGGACGGCAACTGGGACCTGGTCGGCAACAACCTGGGCGTGTTCTTCATCCGGGACGCGATCAAGTTCCCCGACGTCATCCACGCGCTCAAGCCGGACCCGATCACGTTCCGCCAGGAGCCGGCGCGCATCTTCGACTTCATGTCGCAGACGCCCGAGGCGATGCACATGCTGGTCAACCTGTTCAGCCCGCGCGGCATCCCGGCCAACTACCGGACGATGCAGGGCTTCGGGGTCAACACCTACAAGTGGATCAACGAGCAGGGGGAGTCCCACCTGGTCAAGTACCACTGGATCCCGAAGATCGGCGTGAAGAGCCTCACCGAGGCCGACGCCGCCGCGATCCAGGCGACCGACCTCGGCCACGCCAGCAAGGACCTGTACGAGGCGATCGAGCACGGCGACTTCCCCGAGTGGGAGCTGCGCGTGCAGCTCATGAGCGACGAGGAGCACCCCGAGCTCGACTTCGACCCGCTCGACGACACGAAGGTGTGGCCGGAGAACGAGTTCGAGCCGAAGGTCGTCGGCCGCATGGTGCTGAACCGCAACGTCAGCGACCACCACGCCGAGAACGAGCAGATCAGCTTCGGCACCGGCGTGCTGGTGGACGGCCTGGACTTCTCCGACGACAAGATGCTGGTCGGCCGGACGTTCTCCTACAGCGACACGCAGCGCTACCGCGTCGGCCCGAACTACCTGCAGCTGCCGGTCAACTCGGCCAAGAACGCCCAGGTCGCCACGAACCAGATGGGCGGGCAGATGTCGTACGGCCCGGACCAGCGCGGCGAGAACCCGCACGTGAACTACGAGCCCTCGATCACCGGCGGCCTGCGCGAGGGCCAGGCGCCGACGCACGACGAGCGGGGCCCGGAGATCGTCGGGCGCCTCACCCGCAAGCGCATCCCGCGCACGAACGACTACACGCAGGCCGGGCAGCGCTACCAGCTGATGGAGCAGTGGGAGAAGGACGACCTGGTCGCCAACCTCGTGGCGAACATCGGCCAGGCGGTCCGCGAGGTGCAGGAGCGCATGGTGTGGCACTTCTTCCTGTGCGACGACGAGCTCGGTCAGCGGGTCGGTGACGGCCTCGGCATCAGCGCCGACGACGTCCGTGACCTGCCGCCGCTGCAGAGCCAGACGCTCTCCGAGGACGAGCTGCAGCGGGTGAAGAGCCTGGGCAGCAACGGGCCGCGCGACGTCGAGGGACTGATGATGACGCACTGCGTGCCCGACGAGCACGTGGTGGTCACCCGCTAGCCGCGAAAGTTCGCGAAAACCACCCGCACGCAGGGCCTCCGGGGTGAGGATCGACGGGTTCGTCCCGCATCTGTCCCGGAGGTCCTCGTGCGTCGTGTGCTGCCCCTCGTCCTGTCCGCCGTCGTCGCGCCGGCCTCGCGGTCGGTCCGGCCACCACGGCCGACGCCGGCCCGCGCGTGTTCAAGAACTGCACGCAGCTGAACAAGACCTACCAGCACGGCGTCGGCAAGCCGGGAGCCCGCGACCGCACGTCCGGCACGCCGGTCACGAACTTCAAGCGCAGCAAGAAGATCTACAACGCCAACAAGAAGCGCGACCGCGACAAGGACGGCATCGCCTGCGAGAAGCGCTGAGTCGTCAGTCGCAGGTGTCGCAGACGCCGCTGAGCGGCAGCTGCACGAAGCAGCGGCCGCACACCGGGGCCTGACGCCGCGGTGCGGCCTTCGCGGCGGCGGCCTTCGCGTTTGGCGCGACGGCGCGCCTCCTGCG
>NZ_JBNFNZ010000276.1:0-3518 GCF_057364525.1 Aeromicrobium sp. PFPM2_SD2 | reverse complement strand
CGTGGAGACGAAGCCCTTGATGCCGGTCAGCGGCGAGCGCAGCTCGTGGGCGACGGTGGCGATGAGGTCGGAGCGCTCGCGGTCGCGCTGGTTGCGGATGCGCGCGTTGCGCACCGAGACGTCCGGGCCCCCGTCGTCGTGACGGGAGGCACGCTGCGCGCTCCGGCTTCGGCAGGACGGAAGCGGCCGCCCTCAATAGGGTGAGCCGCATGGGACGCGACGTCGAGGACCGCGAGTTCACCCGCGAGGACCGCACCCGCTACCGCGCCAAGGTGCGCCGGTGCCTGGACGTGCTGGCCCGCATGCTGACGACGCACGACTTCACCGTGAACGTGCCGCACATCGGCGTCGAGATCGAGTTCAACCTCGTCGACGACGAGGGCCGCCCGGCCCTGCGCAACGCCGAGGCGCTCGACGCCATCGCCGACGAGGACTTCCAGACCGAGCTCGGCCAGTGGAACGTCGAGATCAACGTGCCGCCGCGACCGCTCACCGGCGACGGGCTGGCCGTGCTCGAGCGCGACCTGCGCGACGACCTGAACGGCGCCCAGGGCAAGGCGGCCACGATCGGCACCCACCTGCTGATGATCGGCATCCTGCCGACGCTCGACGAGACGCACCTGCAGCAGGAGGCGATCTCGCCGAACCCGCGCTACAAGCTGCTGTCCGACGAGATCCTCAAGGCCCGCGGCGAGGACATCGCCATCGCCATCGACGGGGTCGACCGGCTCGAGACCACGGTCGACACGATCATGCCCGAGGCCGCCTGCACCAGCACCCAGCTGCACCTGCAGGTGCAGCCGGACGACTTCGCCCCGGCCTGGAACGCGTCCCAGGCGATCGCGGGCGTCCAGCTGGCCGTCGGCGCCAACTCGCCGCTGCTCCTGGGTCGCCAGCTGTGGCACGAGACCCGCATCGCGCTGTTCGACCAGTCGACCGACACCCGCAGCGACGAGCTCAAGGCCCAGGGCGTGCGTCCGCGCGTCTGGTTCGGCGAGAAGTGGATCACGTCGGTCTTCGACCTGTTCGAGGAGAACGTCAAGTACTTCCCGGCGCTGCTGCCGATCGTCGAGGACGAGGACCCGGTCGCCGAGGTCGAGGCCGGCCGCATCCCGTCGCTCGCCGAGCTCAACCTGCACAACGGCACCATCTACCGCTGGAACCGGCCGATCTACGACGTCTCGGACGGCTTCCCGCACCTGCGGGTCGAGAACCGCGTCCTGCCCGCGGGCCCGACCGTCGTCGACACGCTGGCCAACGCGGCGCTCTACTACGGGCTCGTCCGGGCCCTGGTGCGGGCCGAGCGGCCGCTGTGGTCGCAGCTGTCGTTCGCGGCCGCCGCGGAGAACTTCTACGCCGGTGCCCGCGAGGGCATCGACGCGCAGCTGTTCTGGCCGGGCATCGGCACGGTCCCGGCGACCGAGCTCGTGCTGCGCCGCCTGCTGCCGATGGCCCACGAGGGGCTGCGCGGCGCCGGCGTGGACGACGCCCTGCGCGAGCGGCTGCTCGGCGTCGTCGAGCAGCGCTGCCTGACCGGCCGCAACGGGTCCACCTGGCTGATCGAGGAGTTCGGCCGTCGTCGGGCGTCCGGCCAGGACCGCGCCGAGGCGCTGCGGGCGACGACGAAGGCCTACCAGGAGCGCATGCACGCCAACGAGCCCGTGCACTCCTGGGACCACGACTGACCCGATCCGCCCGTCGCCCCGGGCATCCTGCGACCTGGCACATGAGAGTTTGCTGAGACGTGTCACACTGGTCGCGCTGAGGTTGACCGCAGGGTGATTCGTTGCGCCCTGGATCCGATGAAGGGGTGCTGATGGCCGTCAAGAAGACCGCGTCGCCGGCGACCACCGACACCTCGAGCCCGACCCCGTCGAAGCCCGCGACCCAGAAGAGCACCGTGACGAAGACTGCTGCCAAGACCACCTCCACCCCCGCCAAGAAGGCGCCCGCCAAGAAGACGGCGGCCAAGAAGGCTCCGGCGAAGAAGGCCACCGCCAAGAAGGCCGACCAGGTCGACGTCTCCGGCGACGACACGTCCGCCGCGACGACGCTCGTCGACGCCACCGGCAAGAAGGTGCTGCCGGACATCTCGGACTCGGAGTTCGAGAAGGACCTGGCGACGGACCCGACGCTGAAGGAGGACGAGAAGTCCGGCTTCACGCTGTCCGCGGCCGACGAGAGCGACGAGCCCGTCCAGCAGGTCATGGTCGCCGGCGCCACCGCCGACCCGGTGAAGGACTACCTCAAGCAGATCGGCAAGGTCGCGCTGCTGACCGCCGCCGAGGAGGTCGAGCTGGCCAAGCGCATCGAGGCCGGCCTGTTCGCCGAGGAGAAGCTCGCCGCCGGCGGCAAGATCACCCCCAAGGTGCTCGAGGAGCTGGAGTGGATCGTCCAGGACGGACGCCGCGCCAAGAACCACCTGCTCGAGGCCAACCTGCGCCTCGTGGTCTCGCTGGCCAAGCGCTACACCGGCCGCGGCATGCTCTTCCTGGACCTGATCCAGGAGGGCAACCTGGGCCTCATCCGCGCGTCGAGAAGTTCGACTACACCAAGGGCTTCAAGTTCTCCACGTACGCGACGTGGTGGATCCGCCAGGCGATCACCCGCGCCATGGCCGACCAGGCGCGCACCATCCGCATCCCGGTCCACATGGTCGAGGTCATCAACAAGCTGGCCCGCGTCCAGCGTCAGATGCTGCAGGACCTGGGCCGCGAGCCCACCCCCGAGGAGCTCGCCAAGGAGCTCGACATGACGCCCGAGAAGGTCGTCGAGGTGCAGAAGTACGGCCGTGAGCCGATCTCGCTGCACACCCCGCTCGGCGAGGACGGCGACAGCGAGTTCGGTGACCTGATCGAGGACTCCGAGGCCATCGTCCCGGCCGACGCGGTCTCGTTCACGCTGCTGCAGGAGCAGCTGCACGCGGTGCTCGACACGCTCTCCGAGCGCGAGGCGGGCGTCGTCTCGATGCGCTTCGGCCTGACCGACGGCCAGCCCAAGACGCTCGACGAGATCGGCAAGGTCTACGGCGTCACGCGTGAGCGCATCCGCCAGATCGAGTCCAAGACGATGAGCAAGCTGCGTCACCCGTCGCGCTCGCAGGTGCTGCGCGACTACCTCGACTGAGTCGTCGTGCCCAGGGCCCCGGTTCCGTGAGGAGCCGGGGCCCTCGTCGTTCGCGCGGCCGGGTCCGGTGCGAGCGCCTAGCCTGGACCTGACCGGACGAGGGGAGTGTCGTGGACCGCAAGCAGGTGGCCCAGCAGGTGGTCAGGTACGCGCCGGTGGTGGCCAAGCAGCTGCCGCGGCTCTGGCCGCTGCTGCTCGAGTCGCGCAACCGCGAGAAGGTGACGGGCGTGCTGCGTGACCCGGCCGCCAGGTCGCCCGAGCGGCGGCTGCAGGCACGTCTGGAGCTGACCGCCGAGCTGGCCGAGCGCATCGGGGCAGGACGCGACGACGCCCCGACGAGCAGCGGCAGGCCCGCGACTGGCGCGACCGGGCGCGGAACCTGCAGCGCCGCG
>NZ_JBNFNZ010000275.1:0-3522 GCF_057364525.1 Aeromicrobium sp. PFPM2_SD2 | reverse complement strand
GGCGGCGGCTCGTCCAGCCCCCGACTCGGGCAAGCGCGACCCCGGTCCCGGGCTGAGCGACCTGGTCGGCGGCGTCACCGACCCGCTCGTCGGCAACGGCGGCGGCTCCGGCACAGGCGGCGGACAGGCGCAGGACCCGACCGACGTCGTCGAGGACGTCGTCGAGAACACGCTCACCTGGGCCGAGGCGAAGGTCCGCTGCCTGGCCAAGGGCATCAGCGAGCTCGACCTGGTGGGCCTGGGCCGCTGCATCACCTCGCTGCTGGGCTGACGCGAGCACGACGACGGGGCGCCTCCGGATGGAGGCGCCCCGTCGTCGTGCGTGTCGTCCGCGTCAGCGCAGGCGGCGGGCGACCTCGGTGGCCCAGTAGGTCAGGATGACGTCCGCACCGGCCCGGCGCATCGACAGCAGCACCTCGTCGATGGTCCGCTCGCGGTCGATCCAGCCGTTCTGCGCGGCGGCCTCGATCATCGCCATCTCGCCCGAGACGTTGTACGCGGCGACCGGCAGGTCGACCGCGGCGCGCACGTCGGCGATGAGGTCCAGGTAGGACAGCGCCGGCTTGACCATGACCAGGTCGGCGCCCTCCTCGACGTCCAGCAGCGTCTCGCGCACGGCCTCGCGGGCGTTCGCGGGGTCCTGCTGGTAGGTCTTGCGATCGCCGGTGAGCGAGGAGTCGACGGCCTCGCGGAACGGGCCGTAGAACGCCGAGGCGTACTTCGCCGAGTAGGCCATGATCACCGTGTCGTCGTGACCGGCCTCGTCGAGCGCGGCCCGGATGGCGGCGACCTGGCCGTCCATCATCCCGCTGGGGCCGACGACGTGGGCGCCGGCCTCGGCCTGCGCCACGCCCATGCGGGCGTAGATCTCGACGGTGGCGTCGTTGTCGACCCGCCCCTGCGCGTCCAGCACGCCGCAGTGGCCGTGGTCGGTGAACTCGTCCAGGCACAGGTCGGCCATGACCAGCAGGTCGTCACCGACCTCGGCGCGCGCGTCGGCGAGGGCGACGTTGAGGATGCCCTGCGGGTCGAGCGCGCCCGACCCCTCGGCGTCCTTGTGCTCGGGGACGCCGAACAGCATGACGCCGCCGATGCCCAGCTCGGCCGCCTCCGCGTACGCGCGCTTGGCCGACTCGCGCGTGTGCTGGACGACGCCGGGCATGCTCGCGATCGGACGCGGCTCGGACAGCCCCTCGGCCACGAACATCGGCAGCAGCAGCTGCGACGGCTCGAGGTAGGTCTCGCGCACCAGCCGCCGCATCGCCGGCGACTGGCGCAGGCGACGCGGACGGACGACGGGCGGCTCCCAGCCGGTCACGGTCAGGACTTCCGGCGCGAGGACGGACGGCGGTACGAGGGCTTGGTGACCGGCTCGCCCGCGGCGACCTGCGCCTCGCGGCGCTCGGCCCCGAACGCGGCGAGCGCGTCGGCCAGCACCTCGACCGACGGCGTCTCGGCGACGACGTCCACCCGCAGGCCGTGCTCCTCGGCGGTCTTCGCCGTGGCCGGGCCGATGCAGGCGATGATCGTGGACGTGTGCGGCTTGCCCGCGATGCCCACGAGGTTGCGGACGGTCGAGGACGACGTGAACATCACCGCGTCGAACTTGCCCGTCTTGATCGCCTCACGGGTGGGCGCCGGCGGCGGCGTGGCGCGGACCGTGCGGTACGCGGTGACGTCGTCGACCTCCCAGCCGAGCTCGATCAGGCCCGCGACGAGCGTCTCGGTCGCGATGTCGGCGCGCGGCAGGAAGACCCGGTTGATCGGGTCGAGCATCTCGTCGTACGGCGGCCAGTCCTCGAGCAGGCCGGCGGCCGACTGCTCACCGGACGGCACGAGGTCGGGGCGGATGCCCCACTCGGCGATGGCCTCGGCGGTCTTGTCGCCGACCGCGGCGATCTTGAGGCCGGAGAACGAGCGGGCGTCCAGGCCGTACTCGTCGAACTTCTCCCGGACGGCCTTCACCGCGTTGACGCTGGTGAACGCGACCCACTCGTAGCGGCCCTCGACGAGGCCGCGGATGGCCTTGTCGACCTGCTGCGGGTTGCGCGGCGGCTCGACCGAGATGGTCGGGACCTCCTCGGAGACCGCGCCGTACATGCGCAGGCGGCTCGACAGGCCGGCGGCCTGCTCCTTGGTGCGGGGCACCAGGATGCGCCAGCCGTACAGCGGCTTGGTCTCGAACCACGAGAGCACCTCGCGCATCTCGACGACCTCGCCGACCACGACGACGGCCGGGCCGGTGACGGCCTTGGCGTCGGTGGCGACGTCGGCCAGGGTCGAGACCACGGTGGACTGCTCGGTCGTGGTGCCGACGCAGGTCACGGCGACCGGCGTGGTGGCCGGACGGCCGGACTCGACCAGGGCCGCGGCGACCTCGTCGAGCCGGTCGAGGGCGTCGAGCAGGACGAGCGTGTCCGCACCCTGGTGGGCGCTGAAGTCGATCGAGTTGGTCGCCACGTCGACCACGGCGACGCCGCGCTGGGACTTGGTCGTCAGCGGGACGCCCGCGTACGTCGGGACGGCGCTGGCCGACGAGACGCCCGGGACGATCTCGAAGGCGATGCCGGCCTTGGCGCAGGCGGCGGCCTCCTCCGGGCCGGTGCCGTAGGTGAACGGGTCACCGGTGAGCAGCCGGACGACGCGCGCGCCGGTCTTGGCGTGCTTGACGACGAGCTTGGCCCGGGCCGCGTGCGGCATGGGGGCACCGTCGGCGGTCGTGCCGCCCTCGACGACCTCGGCGCCGTTCGTCACCAGGGCGGCCTGGTCGGGCGACTCGATGATGACGACCTCGGCGGCCTCGAGCAGCTCCGCGGCACGGACCGTCAGGAGGCTGGCGTCGCCGGGACCCGCGCCGACGAAGCTCACCTGGCCCTGCGGAGCAGGACGCGAGGCGGGAGCGGCGGTCGGCACCGCGGGCTCGGGCGTGGCGATGGTGCTAGTCACAGTGTTCTCTTCCTGGTCTGCCGGTCTCAGGAGGCGGCCACGAGCGTGGCGGCACCTTCGGCGAGCAGCTCGGCAGCGAGCCGCTCCCCGACCGCGGCGGCATCGGCGAGCGATCCCGTCGTGGACATGCGGATGGATCGGGCTCCGGTGAGGTCCCCGACGACGGCCCGGAGCCACAGCTCCTCGCCGTCGTCGCCGGAGACCACCTCGGCGAGTGCGCCCACAGGGGCGCTGCAGCCGGCCTCGAGCTCCGCCAGCAGGCGGCGCTCGGCGGTGACGGCCGCGCGGGTGTCGGCGTGGTCGAGCTGCGCGAGAAGCCCGGCCGTGGTGGTGTCGTCGACGCGACACTCCACCGCGAGGGCTCCCTGGCCGGGGGCCGGGAGCACCTGGATCGGGTCGAGCACCTCGGTGGCCTCGTCCTCGCGGCCCAGGCGCAGCAGGCCGGCCCGGGCCAGGACGACGGCGTCCAGCTCACCGCTGGTCACCTTGCCGATGCGGGTGTCGACGTTGCCGCGCACGCCGACGAGCTCGATGCCCAGGCCGAGCGCGGACAGGCTGGGCGACGCGGCGCGGGGC
>NZ_JBNFNZ010000274.1:0-3529 GCF_057364525.1 Aeromicrobium sp. PFPM2_SD2 | reverse complement strand
GGTGCACGACGAGCTCGTGCTCGAGGTCGCCGCGGGCGGTCGCGTCGGCGACGCGTCCGAGCTCGCCCACCACGGCGCGCAGGGCGGCGTTCTCGGCCTCCAGCGCGAGCTGAGCCTGACGTCGGCGTCCGATCCTCATGCGCTCGCCTCCAGGCTCCACACCCACGCGTCGTAGTCGGTGCCCTGCTCCTGGAGGTGCTCGGTCAACCAGGTGCGCGACGCCTCGGCCGCGGCCGGGCCGGGCAGCCCCGCCTCGTGGCGGCGCATCTCGGCGTACACCTGCTCGACCGCGGCGAGCGCGGACCGGCGCGGCGCCCGGCGCATCGAGTGGTACCCGACGATCGCGCCGGAGCGGTCGAAGGTGGGGGTGACGTGGGCGAACACCCAGTACGCGACGCCGTCGTGCGCGAGGTTCTTCACGTAGGCGAAGATCTCCTGCCCCGCCTGCACCCGCTGCCACAGCACGGCGAACACGCCGCGCGGCATGTCGGGGTGGCGGATCAGGTTGTGCGGCTGCCCGATCGCCTCCTCCTCGGTGAGGTGGCTGAACCGCAGGAACACGTCGTTGGCGTACGTGAGCCGTCCCTGCAGGTCGGTCTTGGTGACGATCAGCTCCTCCTCCTGGAGGTGCCGCTCGACGCCGGTGGGCGCGATGGTGGGCGTCATGGTTCCTTCCGAGGCGGACACGGTTCCCCGCGCGACCATCGGCCGGGACTCCGCACCGCTTGAGCGGAAGTGACCTGGGTCACCGGCTCACTCGACCGGCAGCCCCAGGCCGCGGGCGATGAGCATGCGCTGCACCTCGGACGTCCCCTCGCCGATCTCCAGGATCTTGGCGTCGCGGTAGAACCGGGCCACCGGGTACTCCTCCATGAAGCCGTAGCCGCCGAAGACCTGCGTGGCGATGCGCGTCGCCGTCACGGCCGCCTCGGACGTGTAGAGCTTGGCGATCGACGCGGCCTGCTTGAGCTCCTTGACCGGGGCGCCGGCGTCCTTCATCGCGGCGGCGCGGTAGGTCATCGTGCGCCCGACCTCGGCCATGACGGCCAGGTCGGCGACCTGGAACGCGACGCCCTGCTTGGCGCCGATCGGCTTGCCGAACGTGGTGCGCTGCCCGGCGTACTCGACGCACAGGTCCAGGCAGGCCTGGACGCAGCCGACCGCCAGCGCGGCGATGGCGATGCGGCCGTCGTCCAGCGTGGCCAGGAACTGCGCGTAGCCGCGGCCGCGCTCGCCCAGCAGGTGGTCGGCCGGCACGCGGACGTCCTCGAGCGTGAGCGGGTGGGTGTCGGAGATGTGCCAGCCGAGCTTGTCGTAGGGCGCCTCGGCGGTGAACCCCGGCGTGCCCGCGGGCACCATGATCGCGCTGATCTCCGGACGCCCGCGCTCGTCGGTGCCGGTGCGCGCGGTGACCGTGACGAGCGAGGTGATCTCGCTGCCGGAGTTGGTGATGAACTGCTTGGCGCCGTTGACGACCCACTCGTCGCCGTCGAGCTCGGCGCGGGTGCGCGTGGCGCCCGCGTCCGAGCCGGCGCCCGGCTCGGTGAGGCCGAAGCCGGCCAGCCGCCGCCCGGCCACGAGGTCGGGCAGCCAGCGCTCCTGCTGCTCGGGCGTGCCGAAGGTCAGGATCGGGTTGATGCCCAGGCCCACGCCGGCCTCGAGCGTGATGCCGAGGGACTGGTCGACCCGGCCGAGCTCCTCGATCGCGACGCACAGACTGGTGAAGTCGCCGCCGGAGCCGCCCAGCTCCTCGGGGGCGGTGAGCCCGAACAGGCCCATCGCGCCCATCTTCTGCACGACGTCGACTGGGAAGTGGTGCGCCTTGTCCCAGGCGGCGACGTGCGGCGCGACCTCGGCCTGCGCGAAGTCGCGGACGGCGTGACGGAAGGCCTGGTGCTCGGCGGACAGCTCGAAGGACATGCCCGCAGGTTAACAGGCATTAACCGAGGCGGGAAGACGCCCGGGTTACCTACCTCACACGGTGCCTCTCCGGGGCCAGGCCTAGACTCGGGACGCCTGTCGACACCGAGGAGATTTCCGTGAGCAAGCCGCTGTCCAAGGTCCTGATCGCGAACCGCGGCGAGATCGCCGTCCGGGTCGTCCGCGCCTGCAAGGACGCCGGCATCGCGAGCGTCGCGGTCTACGCCGAGCCCGACCGTGACGCCCTGTTCGTCCGCCTCGCCGACGAGGCGTACTCGCTCGAGGGCGCGACGCCGGCCGACTCCTACCTCTCGATCGAGAAGATCGTCGACGTGGCCCAGCGGAGCGGCGCCGACAGCGTCCACCCCGGCTACGGCTTCCTGGCCGAGAACGCCGACTTCGCCCAGGCCGTCCTCGACGCCGGGCTGATCTGGATCGGTCCCCCGCCGGCGGCCATCGACGCGCTGGGCGACAAGGCCAAGGCCAAGCAGATCGCGCAGAAGGCGAACGCGCCGCTCGCGCCCGGCACCAAGGAGCCGGTCAAGGACGCCGACGAGGTCGTCGCCTTCGCCGACGAGGTCGGGCTGCCGATCGCCATCAAGGCCGTCTTCGGCGGCGGCGGCCGCGGCCTCAAGGTCGCCCGCACGCGCGAGGAGATCCCCGAGCTGTACGAGTCGGCCGTCCGCGAGGCCGTCTCGGCCTTCGGCCGCGGCGAGTGCCTGGTCGAGAAGTTCCTCGACAAGCCGCGCCACGTCGAGACCCAGTGCCTGGCCGACAGCCACGGCAACGTCGTCGTCGTCTCCACCCGCGACTGCTCGCTGCAGCGCCGCCACCAGAAGCTCGTCGAGGAGGCGCCCGCGCCGTTCCTGACCGACGACCAGCTCGAGCGCCTGTACGCCTCGTCCAAGGCGATCCTCAAGGAGGCCGGCTACGTCGGCGCCGGCACGTGCGAGTTCCTCGTCGCCCGCGACGGCACGATCAGCTTCCTGGAGGTGAACACCCGCCTGCAGGTCGAGCACCCGGTCTCCGAGGAGGTCACCGGCCTGGACCTGGTCCGCGAGATGTTCCGCATCGCCGCCGGCGAGGAGCTGGGCTACGACGACCCCGAGATCCGCGGCCACTCCATCGAGTACCGCATCAACGCCGAGGACGGCGGCCGCGGCTTCCTGCCCGCGCCCGGCACCCTCACCCGCTGGAACCCGCCGTCGGGCCCCGGCGTGCGCGTCGACGGCGGCTACACCGAGGGCGAGACCATCCCGGGCTCGTTCGACTCGCTCGTGGCCAAGCTGGTCGTCACCGGCGCCACCCGCGAGCAGGCGCTGGAGCGCTCGCGCCGCGCGCTGGCCGAGTTCGAGGTCGACGGCATGCCCACGGTCATCCCGTTCCACCGCTCGGTCATCGAGGACCCGGCCTACACCGCCGAGAACGGCTCGTTCGACGTCTACACGACCTGGATCGAGACCGACTACGACAACCAGCTCGAGCCCTACTCCGGCGGTGCCGCCGAGGGTGACGAGGCCGGCGAGCGCGAGCGCGTCACGGTCGAGGTCGCCGGCAAGCGCGTCGAGGTCGTCCTGCCCGCGGGCTCGGCGCCCAGCGCGGCCCCGGC
>NZ_JBNFNZ010000273.1:0-3530 GCF_057364525.1 Aeromicrobium sp. PFPM2_SD2 | reverse complement strand
GCGAGACAGCCGGGCAGCAGGGTCAGCTGCATCGCTGCCGGCCACCACCTCGCCGTCGCGGACCAGGCCAGGTAGTGGGGCGGGGTCGGCGTCGACGGCGTCGAACGCGGCGAGGTACGGCTCGAGCCCGGCCTGCTCGCGCTCACGGCCGAGCACGTCGTCGGTCAGGAGGGCGACGACGGCGGGCACGTCGTCACGGCGGGCGCGCTCGATCGAGAGGGTGCGGTCGGCGAGGGGCAGGGACGGCATGGGCGTCAGCGTACGGACCGGTGTCGGCGCCAGCGCCTAGCCTTCGAGGATGAGGTTGAGCGAGGACGAGCTGCGCCGGCGCACCCTGGCGCGTCAGCTCCCGGCCGCCGACGACGTGCTCGAGCTGTTCGAGCGGCTCGGGCCGGTGCAGTCGCAGGTGCCGCGCAGCCCGTTCGTGCTGGCGTCCTCGCGCCGGCCCGGCACGTCCTACGCCGAGGTGAACGGACTGCTGGAGTCGCACGCCCTGGTGAAGGGCACGTGCCTGCGCGGCACCGTGCACACGGCCACGGCGGCGCAGTGGCCCGACCTGGACGCCGTGGCCCGCCGCACCCGCGAGAACGACCTGCGCCGCGAGCTCGGCCTGAGCCGGCTGACCGTCGACGACGTCACCGCCGAGGTCGAGCGCGTCTGCGCCGGCCGGTTCGTGCCGCGCGACGAGGTCGTCGAGGCCGTGTTCTCGTTCGTCGAGGCCGCCGAGGGACGTCCGGTGGTCGACACCACCCACGTGCGCAACCTCGTGTGGGGCCACCCGGGGCTCGTCCGCCGGCCCCGCGACGACCGCTGGGAGAAGCGCACCGACGCCTTCCACCGAACGGCGTCCGAGCTGCTGGGCGCCGCGCTGCCGGACGCGACGCCGCGCTCGACCGGTTGGTTGCTGCGCCACGTCCGCACGTGCGGGGCCGGTCACGCGGCGCGACCTCGCGTTCTTCCTCGGCGACGGTCTGCGCCGGGTCGACGCCGCGGTGCAGCGGCTCGGTGACGTGCTGGTGCTGCTGGACGGGCCGGGCGACGAGCCGTACCTGGACCTCGCCGAGCCGCCCGGGGGCGACGCTCCCGACGACGTCCGGCTGCTGCCCGAGTTCGACGCGCTCGTGGTCGGCTACGCCGGGCCCGGACGCACGCGCTTCCTGCGCGCGGAGCAGCTGGAGGCGGTCTGGGGCCGGGCCAACGGGCTGTACGCCCCGACCGTGCTCGCCGGCGGCCGCATGGTCGCGACCTGGCGGCTGGTCGGCGGCGGACGTGCCGTGCGCCTCGAGGTCGCGATGCTGCCGGGGCGAGACCGTCCTGCCCGACGACGCGCTCGCCGACGCGGCCAGGGCCCTGGGGCTCGGGCTCGACGTCACGGTCGGCGACGTCGCCGTCGGCGCGGCGTCCTGAGACGCGACGGGGCCCGGGGAGGCGTCCTCCCCAGGCCCCGTCGAGCCTTGCGTCAGGCGTGCTTCTTGCGGCCCGTGATCGCGTTGTAGGCGATGAGCACGATGATGGCGCCGATGATCGAGCCGATGATGCCGGCCGCGGAGAAGTCGATGCCGTCGCCGCTGATCAGGCTGCCGAGCAGTCCGCCCACGAACGAGCCGACCATGCCCAGGATGATCGTCGCGATGATGCCCATGCTGTCCTTGCCGGGCACGATGCGCGCGCCAGGAAGCCCGCGATGAGGCCGACGATGATGAAGCCGATGATGCCCACGTGATTCTCCTTCTCAGCCGGCCGGACGGCCGGCGGTGGCGGTGTCTCGCCCGTCACCGTAGGGGAGTGCGAGCGGGTCCGCCTTTCGAGCGCGGGGCGGGGCTGTGCCACGATCGGGGCCATGGCTGACGAGGAAGAGCTGGTCGGGGGAGCCACCGGGGGAGCCACACGGGTCGGGCGCACCGTCCGCCGTCCCACCGGTCCGTGGACGCCTGCCGTGCACGAGCTGCTCGGCTACCTGCACGAGGAGGGGTTGCGCGGCATCCCCGATGTCCACGGCACGGACGAGCAGGGCCGCGAGGTGCTGACCTACGTCGAGGGACGCGGGGTGCCGGTCGACGACGAGGTCGTGCTGCCGAACGTCCTGGAGGAGGCCGTGGCCTGGCTGCGCGACTTCCACGACATCGTCGAGGGCTTCCGCCCCGACGGCGCGCGCACCTGGCGCCAGAGCGGCGAGGTCGAGCTCGAGCCGGGCCAGATCATCTGCCACAACGACCCGGGCGCCTACAACTGGATCATCCAGTCCGGTCACTTCGTCGCGATGATCGACTGGGACCTGGCCGGACCCGGGCAGCCGCTCGACGACCTGGCCTTCCTGGCCTGGACCGCGATCCCGCTCTACCGCGAGATCGACCCCGCCCTGGCGGCCGAGCGGGTCAACCTGCTCGTCGACGCCTACGGCGAGTGGGGACCGATGACCGTGCTGGACGCCGTCGAGCGGCGCATGCGCACGGCGGCCGACCGCATCGAGGCCGGCGTCGCCCGCGGCGACGAGGGCATGCTCAACCTGGCCCGCCTGCGCGGCGAGCCCCAGCGCACCCGCGACCGCGTCGAGTCCTTCGTGGCCCGTCGCCCGGCGATCGAGGAGCACCTGTGAACGAGCGGAGCGAGCGAACCATCACGACCCTCACGGGCGGACGTCCGTGTCCTGCGTCCTTCTCGGAGGTCCGCCCGTGAAGCACCCGCTCATCGACGCGCTGGGACTCGTGCGGCACCCCGAGGGCGGCTGGTACCGGCAGAGCTGGGCGTCCGGGGTGGACGTCGAGCTGCCTGACGGGCGCGTGCGGCCGACCGCCACGCTCATCCACTTCCTGCTGCCCGCCGGCGACGCGTCCGGCTGGCACAAGGTCGCCTCGGACGAGATCTGGATCGCCCAGCAGGGTGTCGTCGTGCTCGAGCTCGGCGGGTCCGGCGACGAGCCGGAGGTCGAGAGCCAGCACACCGTCGGCCTCGACGTCGAGGTCGGTCACGCGACGCAGGTGCTCGTGCCGGCCGGTACGTGGCAGCGCACCGTGCCCCGCGAGGAGGACGCGCTGGTCAGCTGCGTGGTCTCGCCCGGCTTCGACTTCGCCGACTTCACGCTGCTCGACTAGTCGACGGCGCGCAGGAAGGCGTCCACGACGTCGTCCAGCCTGGGCAGCGCGGCGCTCGTGCCCGGCACCCGGTCGACCGCGGCGGTGTCGCGGATCGCCGCGATCGCCAGCAGCACCGCCGGGCGGAAGCCCGGACGCTGCGCGAACGTCGGCAGCGCCTCCGTCGCGGTGGCGACGACACGGTCGGTGACCGCGGTGAGCGTCGCGGCGGTCTTGGCCGCGGTGTCCGGGTCGGTGCGGCCCAGGCTCACCAGCTCGGCGACCACGGCGAAGACCGGCAGGTGATAGGCGTCCCACAGGTGCTCCAGCAGCCGTCGCGCCCGGTCGCGCTCGGTGCCGTCGGCGAGCCGGACCGCCACCTGGTCGAGCAGGCGCTCGGCGGCGCGGTTGATCGCCGCGTCCACTAGCGCGGCCTTGGTCGGGAAGTGGTGCTGCTGC
>NZ_JBNFNZ010000272.1:0-3548 GCF_057364525.1 Aeromicrobium sp. PFPM2_SD2 | reverse complement strand
ATGTGGTGGAGACGAGCTGCGGCCGTCGTGGCCGCCGCGACGGGCGACGGCTCCGTCGTGCTGGTGACCGGCGGGGACGACGAGCAGGTCGCTCGGGTCGCCGCGCAGGAACGCGCCGAGCCGGTCCGGCCGTGACCCCATGCCCTAGACTCGCTGCGGTCCCGGCCTGGTCCGGGTCCCCTGTCCCCCGCACGAGTAGGAATCCATGAGCCTGGCAGAGTACGCCGCCTCCCACGGCCTCAGCCGGGTCGGCGCGCGTCCCCCGCTGCATGCCTACCTGCGCGAGGTGTGGCACCGGCGCGAGTTCATCCGCCTGCTGGCCACCTACCGGGTCAAGGCCGACAACCAGCGCAACCGGCTGGGCCTGCTGTGGATCGTGCTGCGTCCGATGCTCAACGCGGCGGTCTACGGCACCGTCTTCGGCCTGGTCATGGGGTCCTCGCGGCCGGCGCGCTTCGTCGAGTTCCTCATCGTCGGCGTCTTCTTCTTCGAGTTCTTCTCCCGGACGTTCGGCAGCGGCGCGAAGTCCATCACCAACAACCGGGCGCTCGTGCAGAGCCTGCGGTTCCCGCGGATGGTGCTGCCGATCGCCCAGGTCGTGGAGGAGCTGCTCCAGTTCGTCCCGACGCTGGCGGTGATGTTCGTCTTCGCCACCGCGGCCGGCAACACCCCGAACTGGGGCTGGCTGCTCATGCTGCCGCTGGTGCTCATCTACACCGTCTTCAACGTCGGCCTGTCGCTGATCACCGCGCGCCTGTCGGTCCACCTCAGCGACCTGTCGGAGATCCTGCCGTTCGTGAACCGGGCGCTGTTCTTCTCCACCGGCATCTTCTTCGACATCGAGCAGCGGTTCGAGGGCCACGAGACCGCGCTGCGCATCCTGGACTTCCAGCCGCTGCACGAGATCCTGGTCCTGGCCCGCGGCATCGTCCTGGACGGCCAGTACACCGTCGACAACCCCTGGTACTGGCTGTACGCCAGCCTGTGGGCGGTCGGGCTGCTGCTCGTCGGCACGGTGTTCTTCTGGCAGGCCGAGGAGCGGTACGGACGCGATGACTGAGCCGCAGGAGGGACGCCGCCCGTCGGTCGTCGTCGACCACGTGTCGGTCGAGTACAAGGTCAAGGCCGGCAGCAAGGGCCCGGGCGGGCGCCGCGAGACGCGCACCCGCACCGTGAAGGCGCTCAAGGACGTCTCGTTCGTCGCCTACGAGAACGACAGCATCGGCGTCGTCGGCACCAACGGCTCGGGCAAGTCCACGCTCATGCGGGCGATCGTCGGGCTGACCCCGGTCTCGTCCGGAGCGATCCACGCCAGCGCCAACCCGAGCATGCTCGGCGTCGGCGCGGCCCTCATCAAGGACCTGTCCGGCGAGCAGAACGTCATCCTCGGCGGCCTGGCGATGGGCTTCACCCGGGCCGAGATCGAGGCCGCCTACGACGACGTCGTGGCCTTCTCGGGCCTGGGCGACTTCATCGACCTGCCCATGCGCACGTACTCCTCGGGCATGGTCGCCCGGCTCAAGTTCGCCATCGCCGCGGCCCGCGCGCACGAGATCCTCATCGTCGACGAGGCGCTGGCCGTGGGCGACAAGGACTTCCGCGAGCGCAGCGAGGCGCGCATCCGCGAGATCCGCGACCAGGCCGGCACGGTCTTCCTGGTCAGCCACTCCATGAAGTCGATCCTCGACACCTGCAACCGCGTGCTGTGGGTCGAGAAGGGCGAGCTGCTCATGGACGGCGACCCGCGCGAGGTGATCCGCGCCTACCGCGACGGACGCCGCTAGCCCCTCCGGCCGTCCTGGCCGTCGCGTGCGGCCCGGCTCACCGGCGCCCCGCCCGCTGGCGTCAGCAGGCCTTCTCGAGGTCGTCGGACTGGTTCGCCCGGCGCGGGTCCTTGCGCGGGTCGGCCCCGGCCACGGTGATCTTCGGCTTCGACAGCGGCGACAGCGTGGCGTTGCGGACGCCGTGCGAGGAGTACGAGCCCTCGGCCTTGGCCACCGCCTGGTGCACCATGCGGCGCACCTTGTCGAAGTCCGGGTCGCTGGTGTTCACCTGCGGCGGGACGATCGAGACCGACGAGACCTTCTGCTTGCGCGCCTTGAGCGCGAGGTCCAGGAACGTGCCGACGTCGCCCTGCGGGATGCTCGTCTCGAAGAACGACTCGGCCGAGTCGGCGATGGCGTCCAGCTTGGTGAGCACCTTCTCGGGGCTGAGCTGGCCGAGCATCTCGGTCATGATGCACTTCTGCCGGCCCATGCGGGAGTAGTCGTCGTTGTCGACCCGGCTGCGGGCGTACCAGGTGACCTGGCGGCCGGTGAGGTGGCGGCGCCCCTCCTTGATGTAGCCGGTGATCGGGGCGCCGATGCCGCCGATGGCGGTGCGCTCCTTGACGTCGATCGTGACGCCGCCGAGGGCGTCCACCAGGTTGGCGAAGCCGTTCATGTTGATGATCGCGTAGTAGCCGATGTCCAGGCCCGTGGTCTCCTCGACCGCCTCGACCGTCGCGTCCATGCCCGGGTGCTTGGTGTCGAACAGGTCGGCGTGGTCGTTGGCCCAGGTGTTGACGCCGTTGAGGTAGCAGTCGGTCTCGCACGAGAATCCGTCCGGGAACTGCTCGTGCATGACCGTGCCCTCGGGGAACGGGACGTTCTGCAGGTTGCGCGGCAGGCCGACCAGCACGGTGCGACCGGTGTCGGCGTCGATCGAGGCGACGTTGATCGAGTCCGGGCGCAGGCCCACGCGGCCCTTGCCGGAGTCGCCGCCGAGCAGCAGGACGTTGTAGCGGCCGTCGGCGGCCTGGCCCTCGGCCGCCTTGCTCGCGGCGCCCGAGCCGGTGACCGAGCCGATGAGCTTCTGCTGCGCCGAGACGGTCTGGGACGCGAACACGAGCGTGGCGGCGACGCCGATGCACAGCGCGCCGTTGAGCCCGGCCACGACGGCACGGTGACCGCGGCGCAGCTCGCGCGGCGCGCCCAGGCGCCAGGCGTCGATGAGCAGGCCGGCCCAGGCGACCGCGCCGACGATGAGCAGCACCCGCAGCGGACGCATGACCCAGCCGTCGGTGAGCAGCGTGAACAGCGTCGCCCGGTCGAGCAGGTAGACCAGCACCGCGAGGACGCCCAGCGTCAGCACGGCGAGCCAGACCCGCAGCGCGAGACGTCCGACCCGGCGGTTGCCGGCGACGAGCTGGGCCGACCCGGGCACCACGAGCGTCATGGCCGTCAGGGTGAGCGCACGGCGGAAGCGGACCGCGGCGGAGCGGTCGGCCGTGTGGTCGCGGGAGCTGATGACGTCGGTCATGGGTCCTCTGCGTGCGTGGGGAAGGGGCGAGGTCTGGTCAGTATGGACACGAACCCTCAACCCCTGGTCGAGGGCGCGCCGGGCGCGGCGCAGTTTTCCTGCGGCTCGGGGTCCCGGGGCGGCGGTGAGCGGTCCGGTAGCCTCGGCGCCATGCCCAGCGGCCCCGACGAGAAGCGCTACGACTGGCTCTACGACGACGGCGGCAGCCGTCCCGCGCCGCGTGCCGCCGACGACCTGCCTCCCCCCGG
>NZ_JBNFNZ010000271.1:0-3550 GCF_057364525.1 Aeromicrobium sp. PFPM2_SD2 | reverse complement strand
CGCGGTCGGTCTCCTGCAGCGCCTCGCGCAGCGCTCGTCGGCCGGCACCCGCGGCGCCCAGCGAGCGCCCGCAACCGCGAGGCGTCCAGCAGCGGCAGGGTGCGCAGCAGGTCGAACAGGGCCGGCTCGGCCGGGACGACGTGCAGGTGCCACAGGGCCGACAGCGCCGAGCGGGTCAGGACGTCGGGCACCGGCACGACCTTCGCGCCCATGACCCGGCCGAACGTCTCGGCGTCGATGACCGGGCCGGCCGCGACGTTGTAGGCGCCGTGCGCCCGCTCGTCGAGCGTGACCAGCCGGAACGCCTCGGCGACGTCGTCGGTGTGCATGGTCTGCAGCGTCATGCCGCGCGGCCACGGCACGACCGGCAGCCGGCCCGGACGCACGAGGGCCGTGGGCACGAACGGGCCGGCCATGAGCCGCTTCTGGGCCGACGCCGAGCTGCGCTGCAGGATGAAGCACGGACGCATGCGCACCACCCGCAGGTCCGGGTTCGCCGCCTCGACGACGTCCAGCGCCCGCTCGGCATAGGCCTTCTCGCGCCCGTAGGCGGCGTGCGGGGTGCTGTGCGTCGGCCAGGACTCGTCGACCGTGCGCCCCGGGGCGGGGGAGTAGGCCCCGACCGAGGACGTGTGCACGAGCGTGCGGACGCCGGCGCGGGCCGCCGCCTCGAACACCCGGACGCTGCCGACCGCGTTCGCCTGCCAGGTCACCGACGGCGAGTGCGTGGGCTGGAACAGCCACGCGGTGTGGACGACCGCGTCCGCGCCGGCCAGGAACGGCTCGAGGTCGTCCTCACCGACGTCCGCGACGGCGTACGTGGTCTTGGCGACGCCCTCGTCCGGCAGCCGCCGGGCCAGGCCGACGACCTCGGTGACGCGCTCGTCGGCAGCCAGCGCCCGGACGACGGCGCTGCCGACGTTGCCGGTGGCGCCGGTGACGACGACCTTCATGACGTCGTCCCGAACGCCGCGGTGAAGTGGCGCGCGGCCTCGGTCTGGGCCTGCTCGGCCTCGGGCAGCACCGCCGCGGCCCCGAAGAACTCGTGCATGACGCCGGCGTAGTGCCGCAGCGTCGTGCGGACGCCGGCCGACTCCAGGTGCCGGGCGAAGTCCTGGCCCTGGCTGCGCAGCACGTCGCGCTCGGCCGTCACGACGAGCGTCGGCGGGAGCACCGCCAGCTGCTCGGCCGGGCGGCCCAGCAGGTCGACGCGCGGGTCCTTCGCGGCCTCCGGGACTCCCTCGAACGCGTGCATGGCCATCCACGAGAGCAGCGGGCGGTCCAGCGGACGGGCGTCGGCCGCGTCGTCCATCGAGTCGCCGTGCTGCTCGGGCGTGGTCAGCGGGTAGACGAGCACCTGCGCGGCCGGCAACGGCTCGCCGACGGCGGCGAGCTGCAGGCAGGTCGCGGCGCTCATGGTGCCGCCGACGGACTCCCCGCCGATGCCCACGCGGGTCGGGTCGGCGCCGATCTCGGCGGCGTGCTCGACCGTCCAGCGGTACGCCGCCAGGACGTCGTCGTGCGAGGCCGGGAAGACGTGCTCGGGCGCTCGCCGGTAGTCGGGGGAGACGACGACGGCGCCGGTCTTGTTGGCCAGGCCGCGGCACGAGGCGTCGTAGGTGTCGACGTCGAACAGCACCCAGCCGCCGCCGTGGATCCACACGATGACCGGGCGCGGGCCGGGCCCGCCGGACTCGGGCGTGTAGACCCGCAGCGTCTGCTCGCCGCCGGCCGCGTCGGGGATCGTGACGTCGCGGACGTCGGCGACCGGCTCGGGGCCCTCGAGACCGCGCTCGGCCATGACCTTCTTGACCGCGTCGTCCGGTCCGGGCTGCTGGCGGGCCTGGTCGGGCTCGAGGATCTCGAACGGGAGCGGGCCGAGGGAGGAGTGCGCGTCGACGATGGCCTGGGCGTCGGGGACGAGCGTGCCCGACGGGTCGGTGGCCATCTCCTTCTGCTTGCCCGAGAGCAGGTCGCGGACGTGGTCCAGCGGCTTGGCCAGCATGCCGGCGATCTTCTCGGCGATGCCCTCGTCGGGGGCGTGCGGGTGGGGACGAGTCGGGGCCTGGCGCTTGGCGGCCAGGAACTGCTTGCCGAGCTCGGCCATGCGCTCGGCGCCGGCCTTGGCCCGGAACTCGGGCAGCTCCTCGTCCTCCTCGTCGTGGACGTGGTGGCGGACGACCTCCATGAGCCGCGTGAGCGACTGCTCGAACTCGTCGTCGCCGGGCTCGGTGCGGCCCAGGACGACGAGCAGCTCCTTGATCTGCTGGTGCTCGTGCTCGGCGTCGTCGTGCTCGTCGGTCATGCCGATCTCCGGCCAGATCGGGTAGAGGACGGTCTCCTCGGCGAACGCGTGCAGGGCGAGCTCGAAGCTCACCTGGTCGACCAGGACGCGGCGGTTGCCGCGGCCGGCCTCGAGGTGCTGGAACTGGCGCTCGACCACGGCGTGGTCGTCGGCGATCAGGTGGTCGACGTCGCCGGGCTGGGTGGGGTAGGACAGGGCCATGGGGCGGCCTCCTCGGGGGTGGACTCGCCCCAGCCGTGCCCGACGGGACCGGCGGTCAAACCGCCGCGCCCGCGCCTACTCGCCGGCCGGCAGGCCGTCCTTGGTGCACAGGTCCCCGACGTCCTCGGTGCGGTCGGCGGCGATGAGCTCGAACATCTCCTTCGAGCGCTTGGAGTCCCAGCGCACCGAGAAGTCGGCCAGCGGCACGGTGCAGTTGAGCCCGCCGCCGCCCATGACCGACGACAGCGACCACGCGAACCGGGCCAGCGACACCGGGCCGACGTTCTCGCCGATGCGCAGCGCGCCCGAGCCACCCTTGGCCACCTCGAGGTAGCGCAGCGGGTTCAGCACCGTGCTCGGCGACTTGAGCTTCGAGCCGATCGAGCCGATGACCTCGCGCTGGCTCTGGACGCGCTGGATGTCGCCCGTGCTGTAGCTGTGCCGGTTGCGCGAGTACGCCAGCGCGGTGACGCCGTCGGCGTCCTGGCACCCGGCCTGCACGTTCAGGCCGGAGTCGCGGTCGCGCAGGCGCTCCTTCGGGCAGATCTCGACGCCGCCGACGGCGTCGACGAGGTTCACCAGGCCGCCGAGGCCGATCTCGACGTAGTCGTCGACCCGGATGCCGGTGTTCTCCTCGATCGTGCGGACCAGCAGCTCGGGCCCGCCGTAGGCGTACGCGGCGTTGATCTTCGTCTCGCCCGGCCGGGGATGTCGACGATCGAGTCGCGCGGGATCGACATGAGCAGCGACGGCCCGCCGCCGACGTGCAGCAGCATGATCGTGTCGGTGCGCTCGCCGACGTCGCCGCCGGTGTTGAGCTGGTTGCGCTCCTCGCGGGTCAGGCCCTTGCGGCTGTCGGAGCCGACCACGAGGTAGGTCGTGCCCGGCTGCTCGGCCAGCCGGTCGTCGGGCTCGGCGTCGACGCGCGCGACCTGGTTCCAGGCCCACACGGGCACCGCGACGAGGAAGACGACCCAGGCCAGCAGCACCAGGCCGATGATCCGGCCCAGGCGCAGGCGGCGCTTGCGCGGACGTCCGCCGTCG
>NZ_JBNFNZ010000270.1:0-3558 GCF_057364525.1 Aeromicrobium sp. PFPM2_SD2 | reverse complement strand
ACGACTTGGTGCAGAGCACGTTCTCGGCCGGAGTCGGAATGCACTTTCGCGACGCCCCTCGCGCACAGCGCGCTCTGGACGCCTTCAAGGAGCGCAGTATCCAGACCCTGGTCGCGACGTCGACGACGGCGGCGATGGCCGGGGTGCCCGGGGTCAAGCCGCCAGCGCACGGGCGCGAACGGATCGCTCACCCAGGCCGAGACCTCGCGCACCGCGTCGAGGGCGTCGCGCGCGCCGAGCACGAGGTGGGCCTCGTAGGCGTCCATGTCGCCCCAGCCGTGCACCTGGCCCGGACGGATCCACAGCACCGTGCCCGGCTCCAGCGCGAGCGTCTCGAAGTCGACCATGTGCGTCGAGCGTCCCGCGGTCACCGCCATGAGCACGTGGAAGTCCAGCCGCTGCGCCCCGGGCGTGATGCCGCCCCCGGCCCGGCGGCGCAGGGCCGCGAGCGACAGCGCCTCCAGGGAGGTCGTCACGGACGCAGGCGGGGCATACCCGACGTCGGCGATCTGTCGCACATCGACCATGGAATGACCCTCCTCGACCGTGAAGACGCGGCACGGCGAGCCTAGATTGACGATGCAACCCACCACGAGAGGAGCTCCATGAGCAGCATCAGCGTCATCGGCGGCACCGGCTACGCCGGGTCGGCGGTCGTCCGCGAGGCCGTGTCCCGCGGCCACCAGGTCACGTCCTACAGCCGCAGCCTGCCCGACCAGCGGGTCGACGGCGTCACGTACGAGACCGGCTCCATCCAGGACGAGGCCACCGTGGCCAAGGCCGCGCAGGCGGACGTCCTGCTGGTCGCCACCCACGCGGACCTGCCCGAGGGCCCGAACCTCGACGAGCTCACCCCCGGCATCGCCGCGGCGGTGAAGGAGAACGGCGGCACGCTGGCGTTCGTCGGCGGCGCCGGCAGCTCGTTCGTCGCCGAGGGCGGCCCGCGGGTCATCGACACCCCGGACTTCCCGGACGCGTTCAAGCCCGAGGCGTCCGCCCACGCGCGGGTGCTGGAGTGGCTCGAGGCGAACGGCGAGGGACTGGACTGGTTCTACGTCTCCCCCGCCGGCGGCTTCGGCGCCTACGCGCCGGTCGAGCGCCGGGGCACGTACCGCACCGGCGGCGACGTGCTCGTGGTCGCCGACGACGGCACGTCCACGCTCGGCGCGGACGACCTCGCGCTCGCGATCGTCGACGAGGTCGAGCAGGCGAACCACCGCGGTCGCCGGTTCACCGTCGGCTACTGACCCTCCCCCACGCGCTGAGCGTGACGTCCTGCACGCGACACGCCGACGGCGGCGTACCGAACGTCACGCTCAGCGGGGAGGTGCCGCTCAGGCGCGGCGGGGGAACTGCTCGAAGTCGGGCTTGCGCTTGGCCTTGAACGCCTCGCGCCCCTCGGCCGCCTCGGCGGTGCCGTAGAACAGCAGGTTCGCGTCGTGGGCCAGCTGCTGCATGCCCGCGTAGCCGTCCTCGGCCGCGTTGAAGCTCAGCTTGACCAGGCGCAGCGCCCACGGGCTGTTCGCGAGCATCTCGCGCGCCCACTGCACGGTCTCCTTCTCCAGGTCCTCCAGCGGGACGACCTTGTTGACCAGGCCCATCTCGAGGGCCTCCTGCGCGTCGTACTGACGGCACAGCATCCAGATCTCCTTGGCCTTCTTCGGGCCGACCAGGTCGCGCAGGACGCTGGCGCCGAAGCCGCCGTCGAACGAGCCGACCTTGGGGCCGGTCTGGCCGAAGCGGGCGTTGTCGGCGGCGATCGTCAGGTCGCACACGACGTGCAGCACGTGGCCGCCGCCGATGGCCCAGCCGGCCACCATCGCGATGATCGGCTTCGGGCAGCGGCGCATCATGACCTGCAGGTCGGTGACGTGGAAGCGGCCGGTCGCCTTCTCGTCGGTCTTGTAGCCGCTGTCGCCGCGCACGCGCTGGTCGCCGCCGGAGCAGAACGCGCGTCCGCCCGCGCCGGTGAGGATGATGACGCCGACCGACTCGTCCTCGCGGGCGTCGGTGAGCGCCTCCATGATCTCGATCAGCGTCTGCGGCCGGAAGGCGTTGTGCACCTCGGGCCGGTTGATCGTGATCTTGGCGATCCCGTCGTCGGTGACGTCGTAGAGGATGTCCTCGAACTCGCCGCGGGAGCTCCAGACGATGTCAGCAGTCTCGGTCATGCGCCCGATTCTGCCCCTCGCGCCGTCCGCCGCCCCGCTGGGGGCCGCGATGTTCAGGACGCGGGGAAAGTGGGCACCTGCCTGACGACCGGTTCGTCCTACGGAAGGAGCACCACCATGGCCACCGGTGAGACCGGATTCGACGACGTCACCTTCGACCTGATCTCGGTGCAGTACCACTCGCTGAAGGCCGGGCACGACTACGGCCAGTACGTGCGCGACGCGCGCACCGCGGGCCGCGACGACATCGCCGAGTTCTTCGAGACGGTGCAGCAGCAGGACTCCGAGCGGGCCCACACCGCCCACCGCTTCCTCAAGGAGCTGGGAGGCACCGACAACACGTCGCCGCAGGGCTGACCCGTGGGTGACGACGACGGCGGCAGTCCGCACCCGTCGTCCTCGCGCCGCCTGGACGAGAACTGGGAGGAGCTGCTTAGGAGCTGCGCGTCGCCCAGACCGGCGTGCAGATCCTCACCGGCTTCCTGCTGACCCTGCCGTTCAGCGACGCCTTCGAGGACGTCCCGTCGCACTCGCGCGTCGTGTACGGGTGCGTCCTGGGCTGCGCCGTCGTCGCCACCCTGCTGCTGCTCACGCCGGTCGCGCTCCACCGGGCGCTGTTCCGCCGTGGGCAGCGGCCCTGGCTGGTCGAGACGGCCGACGCGGTCGCCCGGGCCGGGCTCGTCGCCATGGCCCTGGCCAACATCGGCGCGGTCTGGCTGATCCTGGACTTCGTGTTCGCGGCCGCGGTCGCGTGGGGCTTCACCACGGTCCTGGTCGCCGGCCTGCTCGTGGGCTGGGTCGCCGTCCCCGCGCTGCGCCGGCGGACCGCTCGCGATTAGCCGGACGCGGCAGTGGGCACCTGCCGGGCATGACGACGTCCGCCCCGCTCGACCGTTCCCTGCAGGCGCTGACCGACGGCTACACGTTCTGGCCGCGGCTGCGCCCCGAGCCGCGCACGACCGTCCGCACGCGGCTGCTCGGCTCGCGCGCCGTCTCGATCAGCGGCGCGGACGCGGTGCGGTTCTTCTACGAAACGCCCGGCCTGGAGCGCTCCACCGCGCTGCCTGAGCCGGTGGTCGGCACCCTGTTCGGCAAGGGCGCCGTCCACACGCTCGACGGCGACGCCCACCGGCACCGCAAGCAGCTGTTCACCTCCCTGCTCGACACCAAGGCGGCCTGGACGATCAGCGCCAACGCCGTGGAGGGATGGCGCCGGCGGGCCGCGGGGTGGGACGGCGAGGTCGACCTCGGCGTGGCCGCCCGCTCGGTGCTGCTCGAGGCCGTCACCGCCTGGGCCGGCGTCGAGGTCGACGACCTGGGCGCCCGGGCGCGCGACATGATGCTCATGGTCGACGGCTTCGGCAACGCCGGCCTGCGCGGCCACGTG
>NZ_JBNFNZ010000269.1:0-3559 GCF_057364525.1 Aeromicrobium sp. PFPM2_SD2 | reverse complement strand
GTCCGTCCGGCGAGGTCGTCACCTGGCCGGTCGTCGAGTCGCGCCAGGAGGACGGCGTGTGCCGCGAGGTCGTCGCGCCCGCGCCCGACCTGGCGGCCGACCTCGACGCGCAGGCCCGCGCCATCGGCGAGCAGGTCGCCACCGAGCTGGGCGTCACCGGCGTCCTGGCCGTGGAGATGTTCGAGACCGCCGACGGCCGGCTGCTGGTCAACGAGCTGGCGATGCGCCCGCACAACACCGGCCACTGGTCGATGGACGGCGCGGTCACCAGCCAGTTCGAGAACCACGTGCGCGCGGTGCTGGACCTGCCGCTCGGCTCGACCCGTCCGCGCCAGGGCTGGACGGTCATGGTCAACATCCTCGGCGGCGCGGTCACCGACCTCGAGGGCCAGCGGGCCGCGGTCATGGCCCAGGACCCGGACCTGAAGGTCCACCTCTACGGCAAGCAGGTCAAGCCCGGCCGCAAGGTCGGCCACGTGACCGCCTACGGCGACGACCTCGCGGACGTCCTGGAGCGGGCGCGCCGCGGCGGCCGCCTGCTGGAGAACGGAGTCATCGATGAGTGAGCAGCAGCCCCGGGTCGGCATCGTCATGGGCTCGGACTCGGACTGGCCCACGATGGAGGCGGCCGCGACCGCGCTGGAGGAGTTCGGCGTGGCCCACGAGGCCGACGTCGTCTCGGCGCACCGCATGCCCGACGAGATGCTGGCCTACGGCCGCGAGGCCCACGCCCGCGGGCTCGAGGTCATCATCGCCGGGGCCGGGGGAGCGGCGCACCTGCCCGGCATGCTGGCCGCGGTCACCCCGCTGCCGGTGATCGGCGTCCCGGTGCCGCTCAAGCACCTCGACGGCATGGACTCGCTGCTGTCGATCGTCCAGATGCCCGCCGGCGTGCCGGTGGCGACGGTGTCGATCGGCAACGCGCGCAACGCCGGCCTGCTCGCCGTGCGCATCCTCGCCGCCGGCGACCCGGACCTCACCGCCCGCATGGTGCAGTTCCAGGCCGACCTGGCCGACGCCGCCCGGGCCAAGGGCGAGCGCGTCCGCAACCGTCCCCGCCCCTGACCGGCGTCCCTCACCCCGCGTCCGCTCCGCCGCGATGTGTGAAGGAATGCACGTCGCGGACGCGCGACGACGTCGGTACCTTCACACTTCTCGGCGGAGCCGGGCTCGGGTGAGGCGCTAGGCGAAGGTGACCGTGCCGTCGTCGGCGACGGTCCAGCCGGGGTTGTGCGCGACCTCCCACAGCGCGCCGGCGGGGTCGCGGACGTAGGCGTGGAAGACGCCGCCGAACGCGCCGTCCTGCGGCGGCTTCACCACCGTGCCGCCGGACGCCTCGAGCCGGGCGACGAGCGCCTCGACCTCGTCGCGCGAGCCGACGTTGTGGGCCAGCGACAGCCCGGACGGGCCGCCGACCTCCTCGCCGACGTCGCGGGCGAACGACGCCGCGTCGAACAGGCCCAGCACCTGAGCCGGCGCGACCTGGACGAAGACGATCTCGCCGGGGACGTGCAGCAGCGGCTCCCAGCCGAAGCCCTCGGCGTAGAAGCGGCGGGACGCGTCGAGGTCGGGCGTCGCGAGCGTGACGAAGTGCAGCCGGGTGTCCATGTGCCCGACGCTAGCGCCGCCGGGACGACCGAAGGCCCCTCCGCGCGGAGGGGCCTTCGTCGGCGGGCTCAGGCGAGCTGCAGCGTCTTGTCGGTGTAGGCGCGCAGGTCGGCCAGCAGCGAGGGGTTCTCGCGCAGGTGCACGCCGTAGGACGGCACGACCTCCTTGAGCTGCGGGCGCCAGCCGTCGATGCGATCGGGGAAGCACTTCTCCAGGACGTCCAGCATGGCGGCGACCGCGGTGGACGCGCCGGGGGAGGCGCCGAGCAGGCCGGCGATCGAGCCGTCGGCGGCGTTGACCACCGAGGTGCCGAACTCCAGCGTGCCGCTGGCGCCGTTGCGCTTGATGACCTGGACGCGCTGGCCGGCGGTGATGAGCTCCCACTGGCCGGACTCGGCGAGCGGGGCGAAGTCGCGCAGCGCCTCGACCTTCTTCTCCTGGCCCTTGAGCAGCTCGCTGATCAGGTACTTGGTCAGCGAGAAGGAGTTCAGGCCCACGCCGAGCATCGAGAACAGGTTGTTCGGGCGGATCGAGCGCGGCAGGTCGGTGACCGAGCCGGCCTTGAGGAACTTGGGCGACCAGCCGGCGTACGGGCCGAACAGCAGCGAGCGCTGGCCGTCGATGACGCGGGTGTCCAGGTGCGGCACGGACATCGGCGGGGCGCCGACGGCGGCCTTGCCGTAGACCTTGGCGTCGTGCTGCTCGGCGATCGAGGAGTCCAGGCAGCGCAGGAACTGGCCGCTCACCGGGAAGCCGCCGAAGCCCTTGATCTCGCTGATGCCCGCCTTCTGCAGCAGGTGCAGGGCGCCGCCGCCGGCGCCGACGAACACGAAGCGGGCGCGCACGCGGGTCTTGGCCTTGGTGGCCAGGTCGCGCAGGGTGACGGCCCAGCCCTCGCCGTCGCGCGACAGCTTGACGACCTCGGTGCCGTAGCGGACGTCCGCGCCGCGCTGCGAGAGGTTGGCGACGAGCTGGCGGGTGAGCGAGCCGAAGTCGACGTCGGTGCCGTTGTCGCTCCAGTTGAGCGCGACCTTCTGCGCGGCGTCGCGGCCCTGGGCCATGAGCGGCAGGCGCTTGGCGAACTCGGCGGAGTCGTCGACGTACTCCATGCCCTCGAACAGCGGGTTGCCCGCGAGCGCGTCGTAGCGCTTGCGCAGGTACTGGGCGTCGGCCTCGCCGGTGACGAAGCTGACGTGCGGCACCGGGTTGATGAACGAGGACGGCGTCGACAGGTGGCCGTTCTCGACGCCGAAGGACCAGAACTGGCGCGAGAGCTGGAACTGCTCGTTGACCGTGATCGCCTTGGTGACGTCGACGGTGCCGTCGGCCTTCTGCGGCGTGTAGTTCAGCTCGCACAGCGCGGAGTGGCCGGTGCCGGCGTTGTTCCACGGGTCGCTGCTCTCCTGCGCCGGCTGCGGCAGGCGCTCGACGACGCTCATCGTCCAGTCCGGCTGCAGCATCTTCAGCAGGGTGCCGAGGGTGGCGCTCATGATGCCCGCGCCGACGAGCAGGACGTCGGTGGTGCCCGGGGAGACGGACGAGGGGGTGGAGACGGCCGGTACGTTCGCGCTCTCGGACACGCAGGAAACCAACTTCCGCTTCGACGACAGGTGTCGGGGCCCCGGGCGGACGTGCGGCTCGGCAGGAACCCTCCGTTCCAGTGTCGCGCGGTTCCGCGGAAGACTCGCCGCCAGATCGTGTGATCTTCGTCGCGGTGGCGTGTTCTGGGTCTCGTTGCGGTAGCGGACCGTGTCGCTGAGGTGCTATTGAGGCCGGTCGCGCACGAACGACGTCAGGTGGGTCAGCGTCGGCGTCCGCGGGGCGGACCCGAACCCGAACCGCACGGCCGGGTCCACGGGGGCCAGCGCGCCGAGGTCGGTGCCGCGCCACCGGGCCGAGGCCGACCGCAGCCGGTGGACGTCGCCGTGCGGCGTACCACTCGACCCGGCGT
>NZ_JBNFNZ010000268.1:0-3572 GCF_057364525.1 Aeromicrobium sp. PFPM2_SD2 | reverse complement strand
GGGCAGGCGGGACGCCGACCTGCGGCGCAGCGAGCGCAGCAGCCCGTCGTGGCCCGGGGACGTCTCGGGCAGGCCCCACACGGCGAGCGCGGCGACCACGTAGAGGCCGGTCAGGACGCCGAACACGACCGGCTCGGGGGAGTCCGACACGTCCAGCACCCACCCGCTCGCGGCGGCACCGACGGCCATGCCGGCGAGCGGGAGCACCGCGTTGGCGACGGCGGCGCTGCCCGGACGCGACGGCGGCTCGAGGTCGACGACGGCGGCCGTCAGGGCGGACAGCAGCAGGCCGGCGGCCAGTCCCTGCACGACGCGGGCGGCGAGCAGGGACTCGACCGAGCCCGCGTGCCAGAAGACGACCATGCTCACGGCCAGGATCGCGAACCCGGCGCTCAGCACGGGGCGGCGGCCCAGGTGGTCCGACAGCGAGCCGGTCACCAGCAGCGCGACCAGGAGCGCGAAGGCGTAGACCGCGAAGATCGACGTGGAGGCGAGCGCGGAGAAGCCGATCTCGGCCTGCAGCACCGGGTAGAACGGCGACGGCGCGCTGGCCGCGCCCATCATCGCGACGGCCGCGGCGAGCGCGAGCACGAACGCCGCGGTGCTGCCGGCCCGCAGGGTGCGGGACGGACGAGGGGGAGCGGTCGTGGTCACGGCCTGCCAATCGTTCGAAACGGATGGAACTTTTCAGGACTGTAGACCCCCAGCCCGAGATTGTTCAACTATGATCGAACCATGGTCGGCACGAGCGAGCTTCCCCATCCCGACGTGCGGGACGTCCCCGTCACCGAGGTGCTCTTCGCCCTCAGCGACCCCGCCCGGCTCGCCATCGTCCGCGAGCTGGCCGACGGGCCGCTCGACATGGCGGCCTGCACGGCGGCCGACATGCCCAAGTCCACGCGCTCGCACCTCATGAAGGTGCTGCGCGAGGCCGGCGTCATCCGCAACGAGCCGGTCGGACGCCAGCGCCGGGTGAGCCTGCGGCGCGAGGAGCTCGACGGCGTCTACCCCGGCCTGCTCGACGCCGTGCTCGGCGCGCCCGAGCGCTGACCACCGGGCGGGCCGGCACGGGCAAGAACGGTCAAGCACGCCGGCCGCCGGGCCGCCAGACTGGGGCCATGACCGGACGCGACCGCCTGCGCGAGCTGCTCGACGCGGTGCTGGACGAGGACAACCGCACCCTCCAGCAGATGGCCGACGACGCCTACGCCTCGCCCTTCCACCTCTCGCGGACGCTCTCGCGCGCCGCGGCGAGCGCCCGTGGCCATGCGCCGGCGGGTCATGCTCGAGCGCGCCGCCTGGCGACTGCGCCGGGGGACCGCCGTCACCGACGCCGCCTGGGAGGCGGGGTACGAGTCGGTCGAGGGGTTCAGCCGCGCGTTCACCCGTGCCTTCGGCCACGCGCCCAGCCAGCTGCCCCCGGACGGCGAGACGTGGCTGCCGGCGCCGAACGGCATCCACTTCCACCCGCCGACGTCCCTGTGGGTCCGCAGCCCCGAGCACACGATGAACCCGCTGACCGAGCAGCTCGTGCGGCACGACCTGGACGACACCCAGCACCTGCTCGAGCTCGCCAAGGGCGTCGACCCCGAGCTGCTGCGCCGTTCGTGGCAGCCGGGACTGGTCGTGCTGGCGTGGGACGGCGTGGAGGACTCGGCCCTGGCGGTGCTGGACCGGCTGGTGCGCACCCGGGAGATCTGGCTGGCCTCGATCCAGGGCCACGACCTCCCGCCCGATCGCACCGCGCAGGACGTGGTCGAGCTGCTCGACCGGCACGCCTCGGCCGCAGCGCGGTGGCTGGCGACCGTGCGCGACCTCGACCGCCGGGGGGCCTGGGACGACCGGCTCGTCGACGCGCTGTGCGACCCGCCCGAGAGCTTCGTGCTCAGCAGCGTCGTCGCCCACGTCCTGACCTTCTCCGCGCACCGGCGCCAGCTGGCGCGGCACATGCTGCGCGCGGCCGGGGTCGAGGTCGACCACGGCGACCCCATCGAGTGGCTGCGCGCCCGGCGCACCGAGGACCAGGAGGACCTGCGATGACCACCACCTTCCACACCGCGACGACCCTGGACGGGTTCCTGGCCGACCCGGACGACTCGCTCGACTGGCTGCTGCGCCAGTCGCAGGGGCCGGACGGCGAGCAGGAGTTCGCCGCGTTCATGGCCGGCGTCGGCGCGATCATCATGGGCTCGACCACCTACGAGTGGGTGGTCGAGCACCTCGACGCGCAGCGCGGCAGCTGGCCCTACACCGTCCCGAGCTGGGTGATGACGACGCGCGACCTGAAGCCGGTCGAGGGGGCGGACGTGCGGTTCGCCTCGGGCGACGTCCGCGACGTCCACGCCCGGATGCTGCGGGAGGCGGGGGAGCGCGACCTGTGGGTCGTCGGCGGCGGGGACCTGGCCGGGCAGCTCGCCGACGCCGGGCTCCTGGACGAGGTCGTCGTGTCGATCGCGCCGGTGGTGCTGGGCGCGGACGTCGTGCTGCTGCGCCTGCTCGACCTCGAGCTCGTCGAGACCCACGCGGCCGGCGCCTTCGTCGTCGCGCGCTACCGCGTCGCCGGACCGCTCCTGGAGGACCGGCCCGCTCGCTGAGCGTGCCGAGAGGACGGGGACGGCTCGGCCCGGAGCTGGCTCAGCCGGCGGTGGCGTCGGCGGCGTCGGCCGCCTCGACCTCCTCGCGGGTGATGCCCATGAGGTAGACGATCGCGTCGAGGTAGGGGACGTTGACGCTGGTGCGAGCCTGGTCGCGCACGACCGGCTTGGCGTTGAAGGCGATGCCCAGGCCGGCGGCCGCGAGCATGTCCAGGTCGTTGGCGCCGTCGCCGATGGCGACGGTGTTCTTGACCGGGATGCGGGCCTGCTCGGCGAAGTCGCGCAGGGCGGCCGCCTTGCCCGGACGGTCGACGATGCGCCCGACGACCCGACCGGTCAGCCGGCCGTCGACCACCTCGAGCTCGTTCGCGGCGAAGTAGTCGATCTCCAGCTCGGCGGCGATCTGCTCGATCACCTGGGTGAAGCCGCCGCTGACCAGCGCGAAGCGGTAGCCGAGGCGCTTGAGCGTGCGGATCATCGTCCGCGCGCCGGGCGCGTACTGCAGGCGGGCGTACACGTCGTCCAGGGCGGCCTCGGGGACGCCCTCGAGCTGCGCCACGCGCTCGCGCAGCGACTCGGCGAAGTCCAGCTCGCCGCGCATCGCGCGTTCGGTGACCTCCGCGACCTGCTCCTCGCACCCGGCGTGCGCGGCGAGCATCTCGATCACCTCGCCCTGGATGAGCGTCGAGTCGACGTCCATGACGATCAGTCGCTGGGCGTGGCGCCGGATGCCGTTCTCCTGCACCGCGACGTCGACGCCGTTCTCGTGCGCGATCGCGCCGAGGTCGGACTGGAGACGCTCGGGCTCGACGCCGGAGACCTCCATGCGGATGGCGGTGACCGGGTAGCGGCCCATGCGCACGATGCGGTCGATGTTGCCGCCGCCGCCCTTGATGCCGGCGGTGATGGCGGCCATGGCGCCCGGACGCAGCGGGGCGCCCAGCACCACGACCTGGGCCCGGCCGACCCGGCGCGGCC
>NZ_JBNFNZ010000267.1:0-3598 GCF_057364525.1 Aeromicrobium sp. PFPM2_SD2 | reverse complement strand
CGAGACCGGCAGCTCCGGTGGCCGAGCCGGTCACGCCGTCGTCCTCGCGGACGGTCTGCCACGTGACCGCGTTGTCGGCCATGACCGCGCCCGCGGTGTTGACGACGCTGACGACCACCGCGGTGCCCGCCACCTGCGGGGCGAACACGTGCAGCGTGGGCTGCGTGCGGGCGACCGGGGTGCCGACCGACGAGCGCTCCAGGGCCAGGTCGCTCAGGTACGCGGCGCCGGACGCCGTGGCGTCCAGGCCGGTGGCGGCGGTGAGCCGGACCTCGCGGACGTCCGCGACGTCGACGCCGGCCGCGGCTACGTCGGCGACCGGGACGTTCACCTGCTGCAGGACGATCTTCTTGAGCAGGCCCGAGCCGGGAGCGCCGGTCGAGGTGGGCATGCGCACGAGGGCCTGCGGGTTCAGCGTCGAGACCGGCGCGCTGTAGCTGCCTCCGGAGCCGTCCAGGACGCGCAGCGTCAGGTCGGTGCCCGTGGTGACCGTCTCGTAGGCGGCGACCTTGAGCGACAGCCGGTCGAAGCCGGACGCGTTCCGGGACGCCTTGGGCACCGTCACGCGCACCTCGTCGCCGGCGGCCTGCCACGTCATGCGCGTCACCGGGGTGGCGGGGACGTTCTGGCCGAAGTTGGCCGGCGTCCAGTGCGGCACCTGCGAGGAGCCGACCGCCGCGCTGGCGCACGCCGGCAGCTCCTGCGGGAGCGCCCGTCCGCCGAGGCTGGCGCACGGGGTCGCGGTGGAGGTCCCGTAGCTGCGCACGAGCGAGCTGGTGCCCTCGAACGTCGTGATCGTCGAGCGGGCCGAGGTCGGCGCCGTCGTGACCGTGCGGACGTCGACGTCGCCGAGCGCCTCGGGCGTCGCGCCCGAGCCGTCGAACAGCGGCAGGAACTGGTCCTCGCCGCCGAGGGTCAGGCGGAACCAGCCGGTCATGTAGGCGGTGCCCTGGTCGTACTGCTCCTGCGCGGTCAGGCGGATCGAGGTCTCGGCGACGCTCGGGTCGGTGCCGCAGACCGCGTCGGTGCGGCGCTGGGCGTTGCTCCAGTCGTCGGAGACGGCGGCCGGGAACAGGCCCGGCGTCCAGACCGTGTTGTAGAAGTTGTGGTTCGCGCCCATGACCCACGTGCCGCTGCGCAGCGCGTCGTCGTCGAAAGCATGTGCTGGCCCTGCTGGTTGGAGACGTCGCCGTCGCAGTAGGGCAGGACGACGTTCATCGCGACGTCCGGCACGGTCATGCGCGAGAAGTCGACCGGGGCGAGCGGCAGCAGCGTCTTGATCCCGAACGGCTTCGCCAGGCCCTGGTTGAGGGTGGCGGTGGACGTGATGCCCTCGCCGCCGCGGCTGTGGCCCATGAGGCCGATCTCGTCCAGGTCCCACATGCCGACCAGGTCGGCGACGCTCACGTCGCCGGTCAGCGCGTCGGCCAGGGAGACCTCGAGGTTCTCGCGGTTCGCGTCGGTGAACGAGACGGCCTGGCCGGCGTTGGCCTTGCGCAGCATCGTCAGGGTGTCGAGCACCAGCTGGCCGTGGGCCTGGGCGCCGCGGTCGGGCGCGTACGTGTTGTCGCGCGCGTCGATGCCGTTGGCGCCGATCGAGATGACCGCGTAGCCGTGGCTGGCCAGGGCGCGGGCGGTGCCGTCGTAGCCGGCGTAGGACGGGATGGGCTTCTGCCCGGCCGCGCAGGGCCACGCCGAGCCGCTGGCGTTGGTCTCCGGGTTGTAGCACCACGAGTGGCGCCCGTGGAGCAGCAGGACGGTCTTGTGCTCGCCGGCCGTGGTGGGGACGTAGAGGTTGCCCTGCATCTCGCCGCGGTAGCCGCTGATGTTGGCCAGCGGGACGCTGAGCTGGCCGAAGTCGTACTCGCCCTCCTCGAGAGGCACGTCGCCCAGCGAGGCCGGGTCGACGTCGAGCGCCTTCGCGGCACCCTCGGGGACGTCGGTCAGCGCGGCGCGGGCACCGGAGCGGCCGGAGGTCGAGGTCGACGACCAGCCGGGCTCGATCGCGTCCGTGTCCAGCACCGCCGGGTCGGTGGTCACCAGCGAGAGGGAGCGGCGGTCCGGCGACTCCGTGGCCAGGCCCAGGTCGGTCCCGTCGGCGACGATCGTGGGGGCGTCGCCGCGCACCGGCAGCGGCTCGTCGAGCTCGACCGTCACCTCGTAGCCGCCCGGCACGGGGGCGACGGAGTAGCCGGGTCCCTCGTTGACGGCGCCGTCGGGGTCGGCGACGGCGGGACTCGCGGTGAGCAGCAGGGGGAGGGCGGCGAGCGCGACCAGCGCGCTGCGTCCTCGACGTCTCAGGTAGGACACGCGTTCTCCTCGCGTTCTGGCCGCACGGGGATGGCGGCAGGACGACGCTAGGAACGCCACGCTTCGGCGAGCGGCGCGCTCAGCGAACGGTTCTGTTGAATGACGCGCCGTCGTGCTTCAGCCGGGCGCACGGTCTGGCCTCGCGCCCGGGCGTCCGCTACGGTGCTGCCAGGACGTGACCTGGATCACGCCCTGTGCGACGGCGACGGCACCACCCCCGCTCGTCCCGGCGCACCTGAGTACGCGGACCGGTGACCCCGGGCCGTCCGACGAAGGGCCAGCGCATGACCGTACCCACGCAACCCCGCACCGACGTGCTCGCCGAGCACGACCTGGTACAGCTCCTGGCCCCGGACGGCAGTCGGCGCGAGCACCCCGACTACCGCTGGGACGGCGACGTCGCCTCCCTGTGCGGGCTCTACCGCGACCTGTTCCTCGTCCGCCGCGTCGACACCGAGGCCCACGCCCTGCAGCGCCACGGCGAGCTCGGCCTGTGGGCGCCGTGCCTGGGCCAGGAGGCCGCGCAGGTGGGTGCCGGACGCGCGCTGCAGAACCAGGACTTCGTCTTCCCGACCTACCGCGAGCACGGGCTGGCCTGGTGCCGTGGCATCGACCCGGTCAAGCTGCTCGGCCTGTTCCGCGGCACCGAGCTGGGCGGCTGGGACCCGGCCGAGGCCGGCATGGCGCTGTACTCGATCGTCATCGGCGCCCAGACGCTGCACGCCGTGGGCTACGCGATGGGCCTGGGCCTGGACGACCAGGTCGGCCACGCCGACCCCGAGCGCGACACGGCCGTGCTGGCCTGCTTCGGCGACGGCGCCACCAGCCAGGGCGACGTGAACGAGGCGTTCGTGTGGGCGGCCAGCTTCCACGCGCCGGTGGTCTTCCTGTGCCAGAACAACCAGTACGCGATCTCCGTGCCGCTGGAGCGCCAGACCCACGTGCCGCTGGCCCAGCGCGCGGCCGGCTTCGGCTTCCCGGGCGTCCGGGTCGACGGCAACGACGTCCTGGCCGTGCAGGCCGTCGTCGGCGCCGCGCTCGACCGGGCCCGCAACGGCGAGGCCCGACCCTCGTCGAGGCGGTGACCTACCGGGTCGGGCCCACACGACGTCCGACGACCCGACGCGCTACCGCGACCCGCAGGAGGTCGAGCACTGGAAGGAGCGCGACCCGCTGCTGCGCCTGCGCCGCCACCTGGAGCCCAGGCGTCGACCTGTCGTTCTTCGCCGACCTCGACGCCGAGGCCGAGGCGCTGGGCCGGCACCTGCGCGAGGCGTGCAAGGCGCTG